>NZ_JBFRCU010000021.1:5000-83826 GCF_052113205.1 Inquilinus sp. YAF38
ATGTCCAATATCCGCGACCGCCGAAGCGATCTGCCGCAGGCCCCTCAGGACCTGCGATCCGTCTTCCTCTCACATTCCAGCTTGTCGCGTCGCTCTTCCCTCTTCTCACACCAAGGTTTTGGTGGAGGCGGACGGGATCGAACCGACGACCTCATGCTTGCAAAGCACGCGCTCTCCCAACTGAGCTACGCCCCCAAGGGATGGTGGGCCAGGGAGGATTTGAACCTCCGACCTCACGCTTATCAAGCGCGCGCTCTAACCAGCTGAGCTACTAGCCCTAAAGCATTGATGACCGGCCCATGGCCCACCGCTTCGCACCTCGCGCCCAATCCATTGGATCGGCGCCAGATGCGCTGCGTTAAGCCAACCGGTCATCGGCTGGAATGGAGAAGGGATGCGTGGCCGGCGGCCTTCAGATCCATGATCGGATCCTAGGCTCCGTTTGTCGGGCATCCTTAGAAAGGAGGTGATCCAGCCGCAGGTTCCCCTACGGCTACCTTGTTACGACTTCACCCCAGTCGCTGATCTCACCGTGGCCGGCTGCCCCCATTGCTGGTCAGCGCACCGTCTTCGGGTAAAACCAACTCCCATGGTGTGACGGGCGGTGTGTACAAGGCCCGGGAACGTATTCACCGCGGCGTGCTGATCCGCGATTACTAGCGATTCCAACTTCATGCACCCGAGTTGCAGAGTGCAATCCGAACTGAGACGGCTTTTGGGGATTAGCTCCAGGTCGCCCCTTCGCTGCCCACTGTCACCGCCATTGTAGCACGTGTGTAGCCCAACCCGTAAGGGCCATGAGGACTTGACGTCATCCCCGCCTTCCTCCGGCTTGTCACCGGCAGTATCTCCAGAGTGCCCAACTGAATGATGGCAACTGAAGAGGAGGGTTGCGCTCGTTGCGGGACTTAACCCAACATCTCACGACACGAGCTGACGACAGCCATGCAGCACCTGTGTGGAAGCCAGCCGAACTGAAGGACCCGGTCTCCCAGGCCCATACTTCCCATGTCAAGGGTTGGTAAGGTTCTGCGCGTTGCTTCGAATTAAACCACATGCTCCACCGCTTGTGCGGGCCCCCGTCAATTCCTTTGAGTTTTAATCTTGCGACCGTACTCCCCAGGCGGTGTGCTTATCGCGTTAGCTGCGCCACCGAACAGCAAGCTGCCCGACGGCTAGCACACATCGTTTACGGCGTGGACTACCAGGGTATCTAATCCTGTTTGCTCCCCACGCTTTCGCGCCTCAGCGTCAATACCAAGCCAGGTGGCCGCCTTCGCCACTGGTGTTCTTCCCAATATCTACGAATTTCACCTCTACACTGGGAATTCCACCACCCTCTCTTGGATTCAAGCTCGCCCGTATCAAATGCAGTTCCCAGGTTGAGCCCGGGGCTTTCACATCTGACGCAACGAACCGCCTACGCGCCCTTTACGCCCAGTCATTCCGAACAACGCTTGCCCCCTTCGTATTACCGCGGCTGCTGGCACGAAGTTAGCCGGGGCTTCTTCTCCCACTACCGTCATCATCGTCGTGGGTGAAAGAGCTTTACAACCCGAAGGCCTTCATCACTCACGCGGCATGGCTGGATCAGGCTTGCGCCCATTGTCCAATATTCCCCACTGCTGCCTCCCGTAGGAGTCTGGGCCGTGTCTCAGTCCCAGTGTGGCTGGTCATCCTCTCAGACCAGCTACCGATCGTCGGCTTGGTAGGCCGTTACCCCACCAACTACCTAATCGGACGCGGGCCCCTCTTCCGGCGATAAATCTTTCACCCGGAGGTCGTATACGGTATTAGCCAAAGTTTCCCTTGGTTGTTCCGTACCAGAAGGTAGGTTCCCACGTGTTACTCACCCGTGCGCCACTCCCCTTGCGGAGCGTTCGACTTGCATGTGTTAGGCCTGCCGCCAGCGTTCGTTCTGAGCCAGGATCAAACTCTCAGGTTCGACTTCAGATCATTCCAGCCGAAGCCAGAACAACCCTACTAGTGGAGCGCTCCACCCCGATCTCACGACCGAGGCTGCACCTCACACACCTGAGCCATCCACGTCCAATCAGCTTGCGCCAACCAAACGCTCATGACTCTACTAGCGTCCGAGATACCGCGCCCGCTTGTTTGTGCCCTTCAACCGAAGACCAAACCGCCGGCCGCGTATCCCTTCTCCAATGCTTCTCACTTGTACAAGATCCGTCGCTCTTCCGCCGGGCTTCCCCGACCCCAGAGCCGCATCCACCCGTCGCGCCTTCCCCTTCCAGGGCCGGCCCGCCAGGGCGAAACGTCGATGTAGTGTCCCGACCCGGCTTTTGCAACCTTGTTTGGCTGCTCTCCGCTGCGTCGCTCTCTTTCGAGTTCGTCGCCGCGGCGTCGCCGTCGGTGGAGCGGTTTATAGGGGGGTGATCCGGACCACGCAAGAGCTTTTTTGCACTTCCGTGAATTTCTTGTCGGAGCTCCCGGAGTCCCTCTCAGAGCAGCCCGAGAGCCCTGAGTTCCTGCTGCAGATGGGCCGGCAGGTCGCTCTCCGACGCCGTCCCGAGGTCGCGCGGCGCGACGTCCGGGTCGAGATAGCGCCAGCCCTGGAAGGCGCGCAGCGGCCGGGCTTCCACCGCCGTCAGCTCCGGGTCGTAGAGCAGCCGGCAATAGGTGTCGCCGTCCTCGTCGGTCACCATGAACATGTCGAGGATCGGCTGCCGCACGAGGATGACGTGGCGGATCACCCAGAAGATCGAGCCGCCGCCGATCAGGTCGTCCCGCCGGGTCGGCATGCGCTTGGTGTAGCCGTACACGACCTCCCGCCCCTCGACGACATGGCGCCGGCCCTGCTGGACCGTGGCGAGCTGGGCCGGCTCGGCGATGCCGACGGCGACCTTCAACAGATGAACAGGCACAGTTCCTCCATGGCCGCGCCATCGCGGCCACGCTTCGGGATGAATCAGGCGTCGCGGGCGATCAGCGCACGGGCCGTCCTGGAGGCCGGCGGCCGGTCGAGCACGCCCGAGATGAATCGGGTGGCGTCGAGCAGCCGGTCCAGAGCGACACCACTGGCGATGCCGAGGCCGTCGAGAAGATAGACCACATCCTCGGTCGCGACATTGCCCGTGGCACCCTTGGCATAGGGGCAGCCGCCCAGCCCCGCCACCGCCGAATCGACCACGGCGATGCCGCGCTGCAGCGCGGCGTGGATGTTGGCGATCGCCATGCCATAGGTGTCGTGGAAGTGGACGGCCAGCGACTCGCGCGGGATCCGCGCCGCCACCGCCTCGATCATCGCCACCGCCTTGCCCGGCGTGCCGACCCCGATGGTGTCGCCCAGGCTGATCTCGTAGCAGCCGAGATCGAACAGGGCCGCCGACACCTCCGCCACCTTCGCCGCCGGCACCTCGTCTTCATAGGGACAGCCGAGCACGCAGGAGACGTAGCCGCGCACCTTCAGCCCGGCGGCACGGGCACGGGCCACGACCGGGGCGAATCGGGCCAGGCTCTCGGCGATCGAGCAGTTGATGTTGCGACGGCTGAAGCTCTCCGAGGCGGCGGCGAACACCGCGATCTCGGTCGCCCCGGTGGCGAGCGCGGCATCGAGGCCGGTCTCGTTCGGCACCAGCACCGGGTATGAGATGCCGGGCGCCCGCGCGATCCGGGCCATGACCTCGGCCGAATCGGCCATCTGCGGCACCCATTTCGGGCTGACGAAGGCGCCCGCCTCGATCACCGCCAGCCCGGAAGCCGACAGACGGTCGATCAACCCGACCTTGGCCTCGAGCGGCACCACCGCCTTTTCGTTCTGCAGCCCGTCACGCGGGCCGACCTCGACGATTCGGACTTGGGCCGGGAGCATCTCAGGCGGCCTCGAAGCCGATCAGGGCCACGCCTTCGTCGACCTGGTCGCCGGCGGCGAAGGGCAGGCTGGTGACGGTGCCGTCCGCCGGCGCGGCCACGGTGTGCTCCATCTTCATCGCCTCCAGCACGATCAGGGGCTGGCCCTTGGCGACCTTGGCGCCGGCCTCGACCAGAACCGCGATCACCCGGCCAGGCATCGGCGCGGTCAGCCGRCTGCCGCCGCCGGCCTCCTCGCCGGCATGCGCCAGCGGATCGACGATGCCGAACACCCGGTCGGCACCGTCGCGCAGCACCGCGACCTTCTCCCCAGTCGCCACGATCGTCGCCCGCACTGTGCGGTCGCCGAGCCGGGCGGTCAGCACGCCGTCGGCCAGCGTGCCGGCGACCTCGACCGGGCCGTCCGGCGTGCCGATCGACAGGCTGCCATGCCGGCGGTAGCGCACCGCCGCCGCGATCTCGGTGTCGCGGTCGGCCAGGCGCAGCGTCTCCACCGCCTCGTCGTTCATCCGCCAACCATCGGCCAGGCCCCAGGGGCTGGCGCGATCACGGGCACGGCCGAGCACGAGGCCGAGGGCTGCGAGGGCGATGTCCTCCGAGCCGGCCGGCGCGGGCGGCGCCAGCAGCTCCGCCGCGTGGCGGCCGATGAAGCCGGTGTCGAGCTCGGCTGCGGCGAAGGCCGGGTGGCGCGCGATCGCGCGGAGGAAGTCGAGATTGGTGGCGAGGCCGGCGATCCGCGCCTGGTCCAGCGCCCGGGCCAGCCGCCGCACCGCTGCCGGCCGGTCGATGTCCCAGACGATCAGTTTGGCGATCATCGGGTCGTAGTGGATCGAGATCGAATCGCCCTGGCGCACGCCCGAATCGACCCGGACATGCGGCGCCGCCTCGGGCAGCGCCAGATGCGCCAGCCGCCCGGTCTGCGGCAGGAAGCCGGCCTGCGGATCCTCGGCATAGAGCCGGACCTCGATCGCGGCACCGTTGATGGCGAGGTCGTCCTGGCCTAACGGCAGCGTGCCGCCGGCCGCGACCAGCAGCTGCCATTCGACCAGATCGAGCCCGGTGATCGCCTCGGTCACCGGATGCTCGACCTGCAGCCGGGTGTTCATCTCCATGAAGTAGAAGCGGCCGTCGGTGTCGAGCAAGAACTCGACCGTGCCGGCGCCGACATAGCCGATGGCCTGGGCCGCGGCGACCGCGGCCTCGCCCATCGCCTTGCGGATGGCCGGGTCGAGGCCGGGGGCCGGCGCCTCCTCCACCACCTTCTGGTGGCGGCGCTGGATCGAGCAGTCCCGCTCGAACAGGTAGACGCAGTGGCCGTGGCCGTCGGCGAAGACCTGGATCTCGACATGGCGCGGCCGGGCCAGATAGCGCTCGACCAGCACCCGGTCGTTGCCGAAGGAGGACGCGGCCTCGCGCTGGGCGCCGGCGAGCTGGGCGGCGAACTCCTCAGCCCGCTCGACCACGCGCATGCCCTTGCCTCCGCCGCCGGCCGAGGCCTTGATCAGCACCGGAAAGCCGATCGTCGCGGCCTCCGCCGCCAGATGGTCGGGATCCTGGTCGGCCTCGTGATAGCCCGGCACCAGCGGCACGCCGGCCGCCGCCATCAGCGCCTTAGCCTCGCTCTTGCCGCCCATGGCGCGGATCGCGGCCGGCGGCGGGCCGACGAAGGTGAGGCCGGCCTGGGCGCAGGCCTCGGCGAATTCCGCATTCTCCGACAGGAAGCCGTAGCCCGGATGGATCGCCTGGGCGCCGGAGGCCTTGGCCGCGGCCAGGATGGCGTCGATCCTCAGATAGCTCTCGCGCGCCGGGGCCGGGCCGATGCGGATCGCGGAATCGGCCTCGGCGACATGGCGCGCCCCGGCATCGGCGTCGGAATGGACCGCGACGGTGCGCAGGCCGAGGCGCCGCGCCGTCCGGATCACCCGGCAGGCGATCTCACCGCGATTGGCGATCAGGAGCGTGTCGAACATTCCGGCCCCGAAACTGCTGCTGGGTTCGGGCAACAATCTAACAGGGCCGGTCCGCGGCGCACGCGGGAAATCGAAGTGCTATTTCGGCCGGCCGTCGGCCAGCACCAGCCGCGCCGCCAGGCCGAGGAAGACGATGCCGGTGAAGCCGTTCAGCAGCCGCGCCACGATCGGCCGCCGCGACAGCAGCCGGCCGAGCCCGCCCGAGGACATGCCGACCAGGGCGTTGATGGTGGTGCCGGAGATGTTGCCCAGCGTGCCCAGCACCAGGATCTGCAGCACCGCGCTGTGCGACGGGTCGACGAATTGCGGAAGGAAGGCGATGAAGAACAGCGCCACCTTGGGGTTCAGGACGTTGGTCACCATGCCGTCGAAGAAGATCCGGCCCGCCGGACGCGGCGGCAGCGGCCCGGCCGCGCCGAGGCCGCCGCCAAGTCCGCCGGCCGCGCCGCGCAGCGCCTTCACCCCCAGCCACAGCAGATAGGCAGCGCCGCCCCAGCGCAGAATCTCGAAGGCGGTCGGCGAGGCGGCGAACAGCCCGGCCAGGCCCAGCGCCGCCGCCATGGTGTGCACCGCCGCGCCGCCACCGATGCCGAGCGCCGCGGCCAGGCCGGCGCGCGGCCCGCGGGAAACGCCGTTGGCGAAGCAGAACAGCATGTCGGGCCCGGGCGTGAGGTTCAGCGCCAGGGCGGCGGCCATGTACAGCGCGAGCGTTCCCGGATCGAACATAGTCAGCGTCTCACAATGGATACGGCCGGCAGACTAGAACGGCGGCCTCTGCCCCGCCACCGATCTCAGCCGACCGCCACCGACGCTTTCAGGTCCCTCCCCTGGAACCGTCGGTCGGCGGGGCCGCGCTGGCCATGCCCGACGCTCCACCGGCCCGGCCAGTCCAGTCGCTCGATTCCGGTCGCCGAAGCTGCCGCCAGCGAGGACCAGCCTGTCTGCTTGTCAAGGCGGTACAGGATGCCGCAAGGCCCCATGTCGGGATGGAGTAGTAGCCGGATATCGAAGGCGCCCGACAGCGCCGGGCCGTGCCAGTAGAGGGGGCTGCGGCCTGGCTCCCGCCCCAGGATGACGGTCAGGATCTGCCGTGGCCCGCGCAGGCCGATCCACAGCGGCGCGAGGCTGCCGGGGTCGAATGCGGAGACCAGGGTCTGCGCCACGCTCGTTCCGGCCGGGGCGGCCTGGCCGGCGAAGCGGAAGGCGACGAACCGGCCGGGCGCCAGCCGGCCGGTCAGCGGCGCGACGCCGTCCCCCGCCGGCAGGACGCGCCACGCCTCGTCAAGGATCGGGGGCGGCGGCCACTCCAGCCGCTCGCGGATCTGCCCATCCGTGTCCAGCACCTGGCAGCGCAGGCCTTCGGCATCCAGCGCGGCCTGGATGCAGTGGAGGTACTCCACTCCCTCGGGCATGCGGTGGGCTGTGCCGGCGCCGGCCGTGCAGAGCTGCAGCACGCCGCCATGCACCTGGACGTCATAGGCCAGGATGTGGCTGCAGACATAGGCCAGCACGCCGGCCTCGACCAGGATGCTCCAGAATTCATGCGCGTGCTCCGGCCCGATCTCGCGCTGCCACGGCCCGGAGAAGCCGTCGACCGGATGGACCGGGTGATGGCCGACCACCAGCTTGTGGCGCGCATCAGCATGCTGGTCGAGGATCCGGCGCAGCCAGTCGGTCTCGACATGGCCCTCACCGCCGAGGCCGGTCCAAAGCGTGTGGACGAAGACCAGCAGCAGGTCGCCGCGGCGGATCCAGTAGGACAGGCCCTCCTGTCCCGGCGGCCCGTTCCGAGGCAGGTCGAGCACGTCACGGAACACCGCTTCGCTCATCTCGTCATAGGCGGTGTGGTTGCCGGTCGTGTGCCAGATCGGGATCGCCCGGCGGTCGAGCCACCCCATCTCCCGGTCCAGCCAGTGCCGCCACTGCGCCCGCAGCGCCTCGGCGTCGGCGGTCAGGCCAATGATCTCGTCGCCGGGAAACAGGATGAACTCCGGCTGCGGTGCGAGGCGGCGGAGGACCGCATTGACCGCGGCGAAATTCCGCTCGTGCGGAGCGTCGGGAACGCCGGAGCAGGAATCGCCATAGAGCACGAACTGATGCCCCGGCCCCCGCGGCAGCAGGGCGGAGATGGCGTCGGGCAAACCTTCGGGCAGGCCTGGCATCGCCCCGCTCCTCTCAGAACCGGTCGGCCCGGTAGGGCGACGGGTCGACCACGGTTTCGCCGCCGGTGATCATCTCGGCCAGCAGCCGTCCGGTCACCGGCCCCAGGGTGAAGCCGTGATGGGCGTGACCGAAGGCGAGCCACAGCCCCCTGTGCCGCGGCGCCGGCCCGATCACCGGCCGCATGTCCGGCAGGCAGGGCCGCGCGCCCATCCAAGGTTGGTCATCGACCCGGCTGTCCAGCGGGAACAGGATCCGCGCCGCGGCCTCGGCGGCCTGCAGCTGCACCGGCGTCGGCGGCGCATCGCGCGGGCCGATCTCGACGCCGGTGGTGAGGCGCACGCCGCGCGCCATTGGCGTCAGCAGGAAGCCTTGGTCGTCGTCCAGCACCGGCCGGTGCAGCACGGCATTGCCGAGCGGTCGGTAATGCATGTGGTAGCCGCGCTTGACCGCGAGCGGCAGGCGGTAGCCGAGCGGCCGCAGCAGGTCGAGCGACCAGGGGCCGAGCGCCACCACCACGTCGCGCGCCAGCACCGGGCCGTCCGGCCCCTGCAAGCTCCAGCCGCCCTCCACCGGCTGCAGCGATCGGGCATCGGCCGGCACCAGGCTGCCGCCGCGGCGCAGGAACAGCTCGGCATAGCCCTTGGTGACGGCGCCGGGGTCGGAGACGGAGACCGGGTCCATCCAATGCACGCCGCCGGCCAGCCCGTCCGCCAGATGCGGCTCCAGCGCCCGGATCTGGCCCGGGTCGAGCACCCCGAAATTCAGGCCATGGGCGGCGGCGACGGCCCTGCCCGCCTCCCCCGCCTCCAGGCTGCGTGCGGTCCGGTAAACGGTGAGCCAGCCCGTTTCGCGCGCCAGATGGGCGATCCCAGCCTGCTCCAGCAGCGGCCGGTGCTCGTCCAGGCAGCGCTCGATCAGCGGCAGCATCGCCCGCGCCGCCTCGGCCAGGCGGGCCGGGGACGAATGGCGCCAGTACTGGAACAGCCAGGACGCGATCCGCGGCAGGAAGGCCCAATGGTAGCGGGCATCGATCCGCCGGTTCGAGGCGTAGCGCAGCAATTCGGGCAGCGAGCGCGGGAAGGCGTAGGGCACGACGCTGGCGCGCTCGATCAGCCCGGCATTGCCATGGCTGGTCTCCTCGCCCGGGCCGCGGCGGTCGACCAGCACCACCGAGCGGCCGCGCGCCTGCAGATGCAGGGCGATCGAGACCCCGATGATTCCGGCCCCGAGCACGGCGACATCGCTTCTGATCACGGTGACTTGCCTTTCTGAGCCTGCCGTCTGGCCTGCCGATGCCGCATAGCACATCCCGGAAAGCTTGGGGGGCGAGCGCCCGGAACGGCCAAGCAAAATTTGCGTCCCAGCGTGGTATAGACCATTGCCTTCGCCCGGCAGCCGTGGGCAGCATGGCCTGCAGCAGACGGCGCGTCGTCGATCGCGACGACCCGGCCGCCGGGCTGCGGGGACCGGACGGTCCCATTCCCGCCAACCGCGAAGGCCCGGCCGATGACGTCCCCGTTCCGACTCGAAACCTTCTGGCGGCCCGCCGAGGACGGCGACTCGCTGAGCTATACGCTGAGGCTGACCAACCGGTCGGACCTGACGGTCTCGGGCTTCAAGCTCTGCGTCAGCGGGCCCGCCCGGATCGACCCCGCCGCGGTGATCGAGGGCGGCACGCTGTCCGCCCGGCTGTCCAACCATTCCGAGTTCACGCCCGCCCCGGATCTGGATCTGGCCCCCGGCACCAGCTGGACGATCACGGCACGGGGCCTGAGCTATCCGCTGCGCCATTGGACCGACGGCGCCACCACCGCCTATGTCGCGCTGGCCGATGGCTCGACCGCGCCTGTCGCCACCGCGCCGACGCATTCGGCTGTCGACAACGCGCCGCTGAAGCGGGGCACCCAGCGATTCCCCGTCCCGGCCTCGGTGCCGATGTCGATCTCGGGCACGACCGTCCCGGTGCCGGTCTCGGTGATTCCCTGGCCGGAAAAGGTCGCCGTCAGCGGCCGCCGAGCCGTCCCCGCCGGGCTGGCGCCGAAGGGCGAAGGTGCCGAAGCCGGGCAGGCCACCACCGCCTTCGCCGAGCTGACCGCAGCGCTGTTCCCGGCCGAGGGCATCATGCGTCCCGAGGCGGAGGGCGGCCTGGCCGTCGATCTCGTGATCGAGCCGGGATTCGGCCCAGAGGCCTATCGCATCGCCTTCGCCCAGGACGGCGTCGCCGTGCAGGCCTCCACCCGCACCGGCCTGCTGTACGGCCTGATCACGCTTGGCCAGGTCTGGCGCGGCGCCAGCCGCCATCCCGAGACCTTCCTGTTCCCTACGGGCGGCGAGATCCAGGACGCTCCGGCGCACGGGTGGCGCGGGTCGCATCTCGACGTCGCACGGCAGTTCTATTCCTCGGCCGAGGTGGCGCGGTTCGTGCAACTGCTGGCCTGGAGCAAGATGAACCGCTTCCACTGGCACCTGTCGGACGACGAGGCCTGGCGCGTCGAGATCGATGCCTATCCGGAGCTGATGAAGATCGCCGCCTGGCGCGGCCACGGGCTGGCGCTGCCGCCGCTGCTCGGCTCCGGCCCCGAGCCGCAAGGCGGCTATTACAGCAAGCAGGCGATCCGCGACCTGGTTGGCCTGGCCGACCGGCTGGGCATCGTCGTGGTGCCGGAGATCGATATCCCCGGCCATTGCTACGCCGTGCTGCACGCCCTGCCGCATCTGCGCGACCCGGGCGAGCACGGCGAGTACCAGTCGGTGCAGGGCTTCCCTAACAACTGCCTGAACCCGGCGCATGAGCCGGTCTACGGCTTCCTCGAGACCGTGTTCGACGAGCTGATCGCGCTGTTCCCGTCGAAGATCCTGCATGTCGGTGCGGATGAGGTGCCGCTGGCCGCCTGGTCGGGCTCGCCGCTCGCGCTCGACCGCCTGAAGCAGGCCGGCGGCGAGGCGCTGGCCGCGCAGCACGCCAAGCTGGTGAACACGATCGGCAACAAGCACGGCGCCGACGCCATCGAAGGCTCGGCGACGGCCGTGCTGCAGGCCGGGTTCCTGCAGCGAGTCCAGCGCTTCCTGGGCTCACGCGGCGTCGTCACCGGCGGCTGGGAGGAGGCGGCGCATGGCGACGTGATCGAGAAGGACAAGAGCTACCTGGTCGGCTGGCGGTCGGTCGAGGCCAGCGCCGAGCTGGCCGGCCGCGGCTATGGCGTCGTCGTCGCGCCCGGGCAGCGCTACTACCTCGACATGTCGCAGGGCACCGCCTGGTCCGAGCCAGGCGCCGGCTGGGCCGGCTGGTCGGGCCCGCGGGAGACCTATGAGTTCGAGCCCACCCGGGGCTGGACCGAGGACCAGCTGAAGCATCTGATGGGCGTGCAGGCCTGCATCTGGTCCGAGCCGATGACCGACCGCGCCGTGTTCGACCGGCTGGTCTTCCCCCGGCTGTCGGCGATCGCCGAGGCCGGCTGGACCCGCAAGGAGGCGAAGTCCTGGGCGCGCTTCAGCGCCCTGGCCGGGTTGATGCCGAATCTGTACGGGCACTGGGCGGACTGATCTCCTGATAAGATGACTCCACGGGCAGCTCGACCCGACCCATCGGCCAGGCGAAGCCCGGGGGAGAACAGGGATGGGAGAGACCAGGATCGATGAGATCGCCGACGGCATCTATCGACTGTCGACCTATGTGCCGGAGATTGCGCCGCCGGCCGGCTTCACCTTCAACCAGTTCCTGATCAGGGCCGAGGAGCCGCTGCTGTTCCATTGCGGGCCGCGGCGGATGTTTCCGTCCGTCGCCGCCGCCATGGCCAGGGTGATGCCGGTCGACCGGCTGCGCTGGATCGGCTTCGGCCATGTCGAGGCCGATGAATGCGGCGCCATGAACGAATGGCTGGCGGCGGCGCCGCAGGCGCAGCTGGTGCAGGGCGGGATCGGCTGCATGGTGTCGATCAACGACATGGCCGACCGGCCGCCACGGCCCCTCGCCGATGGCGAGGTGATCGACCTCGGCGGCAAGCGGCTACGCCATCTCGACACGCCGCAGATCCCGCATGGCTGGGACGCCGGGCTGCTGTACGAGGAGACCACCGGGACGCTGCTGTGCGGCGACCTGTTCGCGCATCTCGGCGGTGGCCCGGCCGTAACCGGGACCGACGTCGTCGGCCCGGCCCGCGCCGCGGAGGACATGTTCGGCCCCAGCGCCCTGACGCCGATGACGGCACCGACGATCCGCCGGCTCGCCGGGCTGTCGCCAAGCACTCTCGGCATC
This sequence comes from Inquilinus sp. YAF38, assembly GCF_052113205.1. NCBI lineage: Bacteria > Pseudomonadati > Pseudomonadota > Alphaproteobacteria > Rhodospirillales > Rhodospirillaceae > Inquilinus > Inquilinus sp. YAF38. The sequence continues at coordinate 17,220 of NZ_JBFRCU010000021.1, forward strand.
ATGCACGGATCATGCTTCCACGGCGACGGGGCGGCCGCCCTGAACGCGCTGGCCGACGACTATGCGCGCCGGCTGCAGGAGCAGTTGGACCGCCTGGCGGAGTGAGTTCCTTTGCCTGGCGCCATCCCCTAATCATGGGGGAGTGCGGTGCCGTCGCGATCCGACGACACTGCGATCACGCCTGGGGGGGCGGGAATGCGCCGGGCCGTCCTGTGCCGTCCGTAACAGGCCGGAAGGAACGGTCCGGCGCATCCTTCTCGGTGCGGCAGGCAGGACTGCGTCCGCCGCCGTCGTCGATCAACGAGGGAACATGATGCGCAGCATCGACAGAGCGTTCTTCACCCTGGCCGTGCTGATGGGGCTGGCCGGCATGCTGCTGGGGATCCAGATGGGCATGGCCCATGACTTCCAGCTGGTGCCGGTGCATGCCCACATCAATCTCGTCGGCTGGGTCTCGCTCGCCTTGTTCGGGATCGGCTACCGGCTGGGCTTCGCCAAGTCCGGCGCGCTGGCCGTCGTGCATTTCTGGATCGCCGCCGCCGGCGCCATCCTGCTGCCGCTCGGCATCTACCTGGCCACAACCCGGCAGCAGGAGGCCGTGGTCATCATCGGCTCGCTGCTGACCGTCGCCTCGATGCTGCTGTTCCTGGTCAATGTCCTGCGGGCCGGGTCCACGCCGGCGCCCTGATCAGCCGAGCCAGGACGGCTTGCGCTTTTCCAGGAAGGCGGCGACGCCTTCCTTGCCCTCATCGCCGGCGCGGATCGCGGCGATGCGGCGGGTGCAATCCTCCTCGACCTCGGCCGGCGTCTTGCTGGCCACCGCGGCGACCAGATCCTTGGCCGCCCGGACCGCCGCCGGTCCGTTGCCGCGCAGCGCCGCCAGGACCTGCCGCGCCGCCTCCTCCAGCCCGTCGCTCGCCGCCAGCTCGTGCACCAGGCCGAGGCGCCGGGCCTCGACCGCGTCGAAGCGCTCGGCGGTCAGGAAATAGCGGCGGGCGGCGCGGGCGCCGATGGCGCGCACGACATAGGGGCTGATCACCGCCGGGATCAGGCCCAGCTTGACCTCGGACAGGGAGAAGGCAGCCGCCTCGGTGGCGATGGCGATGTCGCAGCAGGCGACCAGCCCGACCCCGCCGCCATAGGCCGCGCCATGGACCAGGGCGACCGTCGGCTTCGGCAGCGTGTCGATGGTGCGCATCAGCGCCGCCAACGCCCGGGCATCGGCCAGGTTCGCTGCCTCGTCATAGGCCGCCATGCGGCGCATCCAGTCGAGATCGGCGCCGGCCGAGAAGCTTTTGCCGGCACCGCGCAGCACCACGGCGCGCACCGCATCGTCGGCGCCGAGCTTGGCGAAGCCCGCGGTCAGGTCGGCGATGACATGCTCGTCGAAGGCGTTGTGCCGGTCCGGCCGGTCCATGACGACCGTGCCGATGCCGTTCTCGATCTCGATCTCGATCCGGACCGCGCTCATCGCACTACCCAGCTCAGCACCAGCAGACCCAGCAGCGCCCAGACGACACCGGCCACGATCGACCGGGCGATAAAGGCGCGGACGGAACAGTACAGCAGGAACAGGCCGAGGATCAGCAGCGCGAAGGAGAAGATCGAGGCGTTCATCCCGATCGAGCGGGCCATGCCGCCGAGGAAATCGTTCACCGCGCCGCCGAGGCCGTCGACCACCCCCCGGATCGCGCGAATGATGAAGCCGATCAGCCCGCCCAGCGCCTCGCCGAGCCATTCGAAGAAGTTGCTCTGAATCATTCCACTCACATCCGGAACACGCCGAACCGGGTCGGCTCGATCGGCGCGTTCAGCGCCGCGGACAGCGCCAGGGCCAGCACCCGCCGGCTGTCGGCCGGGTCGATTACCCCGTCGTCCCACAGCCGGGCCGAGGCGTAATAGGGATGGCCCTGCTTCTCGTATTGGTCGCGGATCGGCGCCTTGAATGCCTCCTCCTCCGCCTCCGGCCAGGTTTCGCCCTTGGCCTCGATGCCGTCGCGCCGCACCTGGCCCAGGACGTTCGCCGCCTGCTCGCCGCCCATCACCGAGATCCGGGCGTTCGGCCACATGAACAGGAAGCGTGGGCCGTAGGCGCGGCCGCACATGCCATAGTTGCCGGCGCCGAAGCTGCCGCCGATCAGCAGGGTCAGCTTCGGCACCTGGGCCGAGGCCACGGCGGTGACCAGCTTGGCGCCGTCCTTGGCGATGCCGCCGCGTTCGTATTTCGAGCCGACCATGAACCCGGTGATGTTCTGCAGGAACACCAGCGGGATGCCACGCTGACAGCACAGCTCGACGAAATGCGCGCCCTTCAGCGCGCTTTCCGAGAACAGAATGCCGTTGTTGGCGACGATGCCGACCGGGATGCCCCAGAGATGGGCGAAGCCGCAGACCAGCGTGGTGCCGTACAGCGCCTTGAACTCATCGAACTCCGACCCGTCGACCAGCCGCGCGATCACCTCGCGCACGTCGAAGGGCTTCCGCAGGTCGGTGCCGACGATGCCGTAGAGGTCGGTGGCCGGGTACAGCGGCTCCGCCGGCTCGCGCAGCGCCAGGGCCGGGCGCTTGACCCGGTTCAGGTCGCCGACGATGCGGCGGGCGATCGCCAGCGCATGGTGGTCGTCCTGGGCGTAGTGGTCGGTGACGCCGGAGATGCGGCTGTGCACGTCAGCGCCGCCGAGATCCTCGGCCGAGACCTCCTCGCCGGTCGCCGCCTTCACCAGCGGCGGGCCGCCGAGGAAGATCGTGCCCTGGCCCTTGACGATGATCGATTCGTCCGACATCGCGGGGACATAGGCGCCGCCGGCGGTGCAGGAGCCCATCACCGCCGCGATCTGCGGGATGCCGGCGGCCGACATCGTCGCCTGATTGTAGAAGATCCGGCCAAAATGGTCGCGGTCGGGGAAGACCTGGTCCTGCAGCGGCAGAAAGGCGCCGCCGGAATCGACGAGATACAGGCAGGGCAGGTTGTTCTCGCGCGCGATCTCCTGCGCCCGCAGGTGCTTCTTCACCGTCAGCGGGTAGTAGGTGCCGCCCTTCACCGTGGCGTCATTGGCGACGATGACACATTCCTGGCCGGAGACCGGGCCGATGCCGGTGATGATGCCGGCCGCGGGAACGTCCTCGTTATAGACGCCATGGCCGGCGAGCTGCGACAGCTCGAGGAAGGGCGCGCCGGGGTCGAGCAGCCCGCGAACCCGCTCGCGCGGCAGCAGCTTGCCGCGGGCGACGTGCCGGTCGCGGGCCGCCTGGCCGCCGCCCAGCTTGATCCGGGCAACGGTCGCCTGCAGGTCGTCGACGGCCGCCCGCATGGCCGCTTCGTTGTCGCGGAAGGCGGCGGACCGGGGGTCGACCGCGCTGTTCAGCACGGGCATGGGCGCTCCAGCTCAAGCCGATGGTGGTGCCGGGCACCATGCCGGGACGGAGGAGTCCGGGCAAGCACGGAAAGATAGTTGCCGATGGGGCGCCGGGTCATCCACGACAAGAAAGGGGGCCGAAGCCCCCTTTTGTCCCGTTTCCGTCGCTCTCAGAGCGCCGGGCCGATCACGGGCACTGCGGGTCGCCCTTGGTGCACTGCGGCCCATTGGTGATGAGCTGGTTCGGCGCCCGGTAGACGTGGCGGTTCACGACCTGTCCGTCCGGCCCAACCACGGTGGTCGAGCTTTCAAGCGTCGAACCCGCCGGCACGTTGGCGGGCAACGCGGCCGGAGCCCGGGCGTCCACCACCGTATCCTGCGGCTGGGCGCAGGCACCAAGCGCCAGGAGCGCAGCGAAACCGGACAGCAGGACGGTTCTACGAAGCGCGATGCTCATGGCACAATCTCCTCATTATCATTATCGGTCGGGCCGTTGACACGGCTTTACGCCGATACAACACCGGAAGGGTGGTTCAGGCTCCCATCAATTTCAACCTTGAAACCTGCTAAATAGTTCCCGCTTCGATTCGTTCGGTCATGACCAATCCGGATTGGGGATGGCTTGATAGGCTTGGCGCAGCGCGTCCGACCAGCGCTGACGCAGGCTGGAGAAGTAGGAATCGTCCTCGCCGACCCGCTTGCGCAGGGCCAGCTTCAGCGCGTCGCGGCGGTACAGCGCGATGTCGATCGGCAGCCCGACCGAGAGGTTGCTACGCAAGGTCGAATCCATCGACACAAGGCCGAGCTTGAGCCCGTCGATCAGCGGCGTCTCGAAGCGCGCGGCCCGATCGAGAATCGGCTTGCCGTATTTATGCTCGCCGATTTGCAGATAGGGCGTGTCGGCCGTCGCCTCGATGAAATTGCCGGCCTGGTAGATCTCGAACAGCCGGCAGCGGCGCCCGGTGATCTGGCCGCCGAGCAGGAAGGACGCATTGAAGCCGCCGGCATGCTGCTCCATCGCCGGGCCGTCGCGGTTCCAGACCGCGCGCACCGCCTCGCCCACCAGCTCGGCACAGCGGAACATCGATGGCGCGGTGGCCAGGCTCTCGCGCCCGTCGCCGGCGTCGACCGCCTCGGACAGGAGGGCGACCACGGATTGGGTGATGGCGAGATTGCCGGCGGTGAGCAGCACCATCACCCGGTCGCCTGGCCGCTCCCAGATATGCATCTTGCGGAAGGTCGAGATGTTGTCGACGCCGGCGTTGGTGCGGGTGTCGGCGATCATCACCAGCCCGTCTTCGAGCAGCAGGCCGAGGCAGTAGGTCATGCGAAACGGTCCGGGGTCATGGTGAAGGATCAGGCCTGCGCCTGGGTCTGGGACTGGCCGACGCGGACCACGACCTCCAGCGCCTCGGCACCGCCGCCTTGGCGCAGGCCGCGGACCGGGGCGGTGTCGTGGTAGTCGAGCCCGATGGCGATTCGGACATAATGCTCGGTCGGGCAGATCCCGTTGGCGGCGTCGAAGCCGACCCAGCCGAGCCCGTCGATGAAGGCTTCGGCCCAGGCGTGGCCGGCCGCCTGCTCGACGCTGCCGTCGGCCATCAGCAGATAGCCCGAGACGTAGCGGGCCGGCAGGCCGAGGTGGCGGGCACAGGCCAGGAAGACATGGGTGTGGTCCTGGCACACGCCGATGCCGGCGGCCAGCGCCTCGGCCGCGGTGGTGGCGGCGTGGGTCAGGCCGGGCCGGAAGGCGATGCGGCCGCGCACCGCCAGCATCAGCGCATGGGCCAGGGCCAGCGGCTCGCTCCCGCCGGCGGCGGCCTCTTCCGCCAGCGCGATCAGTGCGGCATCCGTGCCGGCCAGCGACGACGGGCGCAGATAGAAGGCGGGCGGGAACCGCTCCTCGGCCCCGGTGACGACGCCACCGGTGTCGCGGGTCACGACCTCGCCTTCGACCGTCAGGGTCAGCGCCTCGTGCGGCCGTTCCAGCGACAGCATCTCGACGATGTTGCCGAAGCCGTCCTCGCCGCCGGCGGCGAGGCTGGCCCCGGCCGGCGGCACCACCCGCCAGCGCAGCACCTCCTGCCCGTCATGCGATCGGGGCGTCAGGCGCAGCGTCTGGAGGGTGCGGGTGACCGGGCCGTCGTAGCGATAACGGGTCTCATGGCGGATCAGGAGGCGCATGGCCGGAACGGATCAGATCAGATAGGCCTTGCTGACCTCGAGGCCGAGGATGTTGTTCTGCTGGATGAACGCGGTCAGGTATTCGTGCAACCCGGTGCGGAAGATCGTGTCGATCCGGCCGTAGCGCAAGCGCGAATGCATCTCTCCGGCCAGCCGCTGGCATTCGTGCTTGCGGCCATAGAGATCGGCGAGCTGCCCGAGCAGCTCGACCATCACGCCGAGGCAGCCGGCGAGCGAGCGCGGCATCTCCGGCCGCAGGATCAGCAACTCGCCGACCTGCCAGGGCTTAATGCCGTCGCGGTAGAGATAAGCGTAGCTGCCGAGCGCCGAGGCGCCGCGCAGCACCGCCGCCCATTGGTAGAAGTCGAGGCCGCCGCCGACCTCCTCATCTGCCGGCAACAGCACGTGGTACTTCACGTCGAGCAGCCGGGCGGTGCTGTCGGCGCGCTCCAGCATGGTGCCGAGCTGCAGGAAGATGTGGCCGTCGTCGCGCAGCATGGTGTCGGCGACGGCGCCGTGGAACAGCATCGACCGTTCCTTGACCCAGTCCAGCAGGTCGCGCAGGTCGCCGCCGGCGATCCGCCCTTCCCGGGAGTCGAGGTCGAGCCAGGTGGCGTTCAGCGTCTCCCACATCGGCCGCGTCAGCGCCGCGCGCACCGCCCGCCCGTTGGTCCGCGCCCGCTGCAGGCAGGAGCGGATGCTGGCCGGATTGTCCGGGTCGCGGGCAATGTAGTCGACCACCGTGGCCGGGGTCGCCGCGTCGTGCTTCTTGTAGAAGCCCTCCTGGCAGCCGGAGATGACGACGGCGGAATGCCATTCATCCTGATGCGCGCCGCCGCTGCTCGGCGTCAGCGCCATGCGGTCGGCCACTTCGAGGATGCGGGCGAGGTTCTCGGCGCGCTCGACGTAGCGGCCGAGCCAGTAGAGGTTGTCGGCGGTGCGGCTCAGCATCCCGAAGACCCTGTCTTGATGTCCTGCGCCGTCATGCCGTCAGCACCCAGGTGTCCTTGGTGCCGCCGCCCTGGCTGGAATTGACCACCAGCGACCCCTCGCGCAACGCCACCCGGGTCAGCCCACCCGGCACGATCCGGACCTGGTCCTGGCCGGTCAGCACGAAGGGACGCAGGTCGACATGGCGCGGCGCCACGCCCTGATCGACGAAGGTCGGGCAGGTCGACAGCGCCAGGGTCGGCTGGGCGATGAACTGGTCCGGCTGCGCCTTGACCCGTTCGGCATAGGCCTCGCGCTCGGCCCGGCTGGCGGTCGGCCCGACCAGCATGCCGTAGCCGCCCGACCCGGCCACCTCCTTGACCACCAGCTCGTCGAGCTTGCCGAGGACGTGGGAGCATTCCTCGGGCTTCGAGCAGTCCCAGGTCGGGACGTTCTTCAGGATCGGTTCCTCGCCCAGATAGAAGCGGATCATCGCCGGGACGTGGATGTACATCGCCTTGTTGTCGGCGATGCCGGTGCCCATGGCGTTGGCCAGGGCCACGTTGCCGGCGCGGTAGGCGTGGTACAGGCCGGGGACGCCCAGCACCGATTCCGGGTTGAACACCAGCGGATCGAGGAACTCGTCGTCGATCCGGCGGTAGATCACGTCGACCCGCTTCGGCCCGCGGGTGGTGCGCATGTAGACCACGGCGTCGCGCACGAACAGATCCGGCCCCTCGACCAGCTCGATGCCCATGCGGTCGGCCAGGAAGCTGTGCTCGAAATAGGCGCTGTTGTAGATGCCGGGGGTCAGCAGGGCGACGGTCGGCTCGCCCTCGCAATTGCGCGGCGCCACCGACCGCAGCGTCGCCAGCAGCTCCTGCGGGTAGTGCTCGACCGGCGCCACGCTGTGCCGGGCGAACAGGTCCGGGAACAGCCGCATCATCATCTCGCGGCCTTCCAGCATATAGGACACGCCGGATGGCGTGCGGGCGTTGTCCTCCAGCACGTAGAAGTCGTTCGGCCCGACGCGGACGATGTCGATGCCGGCGATATGGGTGTAGACGCCGCCGGGCGGGTCCAGCCCCTTCATCTCCGGCAGATAGCCTGGATTGTGCAGCACCAGCCGCTCCGGCACCTGGCCGGCGCGCAGGATTTCCTGGTCGTGATAGACATCGTGCAGGAAGGCGTTGAGCGCCTTCACCCGCTGCGCCAGCCCCTGCTCGAGATGCTGCCATTCGGCGGCGTCGAGCACGCGGGGCATGATGTCGAACGGGATCAGCCGCTCGGGATCGCCGCCCTCGCCATACACCGCGAAGGTGATGCCGATGCGGCGGAACAGCGCCGCCGCCTCCCGGCGCTTGAAATCGAAGACCGAAGCCGGCGTCGCCGCCAGCCAATCTGCCAGGGCCGCATAGGGGGATCGGACCGGATCCCCGCCCATCTCGTCGAATGCCTGCACTATCCCTCCGGCACGTCCCTGCTCGACCAAAACATCAAGCAAGGCATGTGCCACCAACCGCAAGCAAAATTCTGCGGCGGCCGGCGAAGGATGCCTAAAATTCCAGCAAGGGCTGCCGGGTCAATAGGCGTAGGCGGTGAAGATGGGGTCGACCGAGCCGCCCCATTCGGTCTCGTAGCGGCGCAGCATCTCCGAAGCCTGGGTCTCACCGCTGTCGGCGATGCGCTGCAGCTCGTTGAGGAAGCCCTCCTCGGTGCCACCAATGGCGTCGGTCGAGGCCCGGGCGGCCAAGCCGGCACGGGCGATCGCCAGCACCTGCAGCGCCACGTCGCGCACGGTGCCGCCGCGGAACGGGGTGGCGAGACCGAGGCGCGGCACGTCGCGGCGCAGCACCGCCCGCTCCGACGTCGTCCAATCCTTGACCAGGTCCCAGGCGGCGTCCAGCGCGGTGCCGTCATACAGCAGCCCGACCCACAGCGCCGGCAGGGCGCAGAGGCGCGACCACGGCCCGCCATCGGCGCCGCGCATCTCCAGGAACTTCTTGAGCCGCACCTCGGGGAAGGCGGTGGTCAGGTGGTCGGCCCAGTCGTTCAGGGTCGGCAGGTGGCCCGGGTAGACCGCCAGCTCGCCCTTGAGAAAGTCGCGGAAGCTGTGGCCGGAGGCGTCGATATAGCGGCCGTCGCGGTAGACGAAGTACATCGGCACGTCGAGCAGGTAGTCGACATAGCGTTCGAAGCCGAAGCCGTCCTCGAACACGAAGGGCAGGTCGCCCGTGCGGTCCGGATCGGTGTCGGTCCAGATGTGGCTGCGCATGCTCTGGAAGCCGTTCGGCTTGCCCTCGGTGAAGGGCGAGTTGGCGAACAGCGCCGTGGCGATCGGCTGCAGCGCCAGGCTGGCCCGGAACTTCTTCACCATGTTGGCTTCGGAGGCGAAGTCGAGATTGACCTGCACCGTGCAGGTCCGCTTCATCATGTCGAGGCCGAGCGAGCCGCGCTTCGGCATGTAGTCGCGCATGATCTTGTAGCGGCCCTTCGGCATCCAGCCGATGTCCTCGCGCCGCCATTTCGGCTGGAAGCCCAGGCCGATCATGCCGATGCCGAGCTGCTCCCCGACCTTCTTCACCAGGGCCAGATGGTCGGCCACCTCGGCGCAGGTCTCGTGGATGCTGCGCAGCGGCGCGCCCGACAGTTCGACCTGGCCGCCCGGCTCCAGCGTCACCGAGGCCTTGTCGCGGATCAGCGCGATCAGGTTGCCGTCCTCCTCCACCCGCTCCCAGCCGCAGCCGGCCAGGCCCTCGAGCACGGCACGGATGCCGTCCGGCCCGTCATAGGGCAGCGGCCGCAGGTCCGACAGGCGGAAGGCGAACTTCTCGTGCTCGGTGCCGATGCGCCAATCCTCGGGCGGCTTGGACCCGGCGGCGAGATAGTCGACCAGCTGCGCCTTGCTTTCGATCGGTGCGGCGCTGGCGCTCTGGGGACCGGACATGGGCGGATACTCGGATGGCGGGATCGGTTGAGGTCAAACGCGATGCGGCGGCCGGCCGCGCCCGTCGCCGGCCAGCATCTGCCAGACCGCGAGCGCGGCGATGGCCGCCGTGTCGGCGCGCAGAATACGAGGGCCGAGGCCGACGGGTCGAACAAATTCGTGACGCTGCAGGGCCGCGAGCTCCGCCGGCGCGAAGCCGCCCTCGGGGCCGACCAGGAGCGCGGCGGGAGCGGCCGCTTCCGCCGCCGCTTCGGCGATGGGGCGGGCCGCCCCGGCCTCGGCGCAGACCAGCAGCGTCCGGCCCGCCGGCCAAGCTGCGAGCAGGGCGTCGAGTCCGACCGGGTCGCGGACCTCCGGCACGTCCAGCCGCTCGCACTGCTCGGCCGAGGCCACGGCATGGGCGCGCAGCCGGTCGAGATTGACGCGCTGGACGTCGGTGAAGCGGGTGAAGACCGGCTGCAGCACGGCGGCGCCGAGCTCGGTCCCCTTCTCCACCACCGCGTCGACCGCATCCTTCTTCACCGGGGCGAAGCAGAGCCAGAGATCGGAGACGGGCTCGGGCACGCGCAACTGCCGTTCGGCCAGGGCGCTGCCGCCGGCCTTGCTGAGGGCATCGAGCCGCGCCAGCCATTCGCCGTCGCGCGGGTTGAACAGGCGCAGCCCGGCGCCCGGCGTCAGCCGCAGCACACCGCGCAGGTGATGTGCCTGGGCCTCGGACAGCGACACCGGCCGCCCCTCCTCAAGAGGGGCGTCGACATGCAGGCGAGTGCGCGGCAGGGCGTCGGAGGTCATGTGCGACGCTAGCCGCTGCCCATTCGGCCGGCAACGGATCCTTGGAAGGAAACGCCGGGCTCAGGCCCGGCGGCGCTCCCTGGCCACCTGTTCGATGATCGCCTGACGGTCCGGCATGCGGGCGCGATTGCGGGCCGTCACCAGCTCGACGATCTCCGGTGCCGCGGTCTCGGGGCGGCCGGAGTCGAAGGGTGGCGCCGGGGCGTATTCGAGCGACAGCTGGATCGCCTTGGCCACCGTCTCGTCCGCCAGCTCGGCCGCCAGGGTCAGGGCGAAATCGATGCCGGCGGTGACGCCGCCGCCGGTGAAGATATTGCCGTCGCGGACCACGCGGCCGGGATCGGGGATGGCACCGAACAGGGCCAGCTGGTCGCGCCAGGACCAGTGGCAGGCCGCCCGCCGCCCCTCGAGCAGCCCAGCGGCGGCCAGGATCAGCGACCCGGTGCAGACCGAGGTGACGTAGCGGGCCGTGGCGGCGAGCCGGCGGATCTCACCCAGATAAGCGTCGCTGCGCATCGCGTCGACGCAGCCGAAGCCGCCCGGCACGCATAGCACGTCGCAGCGCTCCACCGTCTCCAGCCGGGCGAGGTTGGCGAAGGTCAGCCCGTCGACGCTGACCGCCTCCCCGCCGACCGAGGCGACAATGGTCGTGGCGCCGGGCAGCCGCGCCAGCACCTGGTGTGGGCCGGTGAAGTCGAGATGGGTGACGCCGGGATAGATCGGAAAGACAATGACGGTGTCCATGGCGGCCTCCGGGACGGGAATTGACAGAAGCAGTATCGGCGCGCAGGGTCATGTCTGAAACGACGTTGTTCCCTCATTTACCGCCATGACGCGCACGATCGGCTTCCTGATCTTTCCCGGCTTCAACATCCTCGACCTGTCGGGGCCGCTGGCGGCGTTCGACACCGCGTCGCGGGACTGCGTGCCGCCGCCCTACCGGCTGCGGGTAATGTCGGAGCGGGGCGGCGCGGTCGCGAGTTCCGCCGGCCTGCCCGTGCTGACCGAATCCGTCGATACCGAGCCGCTCGACACGCTGGTGGTCGTCGGCGGGCGCGGCGTTCCGGACGCGCTGGGCTCGGCGCTGCTGTCGGCTTTCATCCGCGGCGCGGCCGACGCCCGGCGGGTGACCAGCGTCTGCTCCGGCGCCTTCCTGCTGGCCGCGGCCGGCCTGCTGGACGGGCGCCGCGCCACCACCCATTGGCAGCAGGCGGCGGCGCTGCAGCGCCTGCACCCGCGGGTGCGGGTCGAGATGGACCGGATCTTCGTCCAGGACGGCCCGGTCTGGACATCGGCCGGCATCACCGCCGGGATCGACCTGGCCCTGGCGCTGATCGAGCAGGATCTGGGCGTCGACGCCGCCCGTGCCGTGGCCCGGACCCTGGTGGTCTATCACCGCCGCCCCGGCGGGCAGTCGCAGTTCTCCGCTTTGCTCGACCTCGCCCCGGCCACCGACCGGATCCAGGCGGCGCTGAGCTTTGCGCGCGAAAATCTGCGCGGCCCGCTGCCGGTCGACCGCCTGGCCGAGGCGGCGTGCCTGAGCCCGCGCCAGTTCGGCCGCGCCTTCCTGGCCGAGACCGGGCAAACGCCGGCCAAGGCGGTCGAGCGGCTGCGCGCGGAGGCGGCCCGGCCACGGATCGAAGACGGCGCCGAGCCGATCGAGATTGTGGCGCGTGACGTCGGCTTCGCCGATCCGGAGCGGATGCGCCGGGCCTTCATCCGCTGCTTCGGCCAGCCGCCGCAGGCGATGCGGCGCGGCCGCCGGGCCGCGGCGCCGGCGATGCATCCATGACCGTCCCGCTGTATCTCGGCCTTTGCCGGCGGTCGCAACGGCGCTACTGATGCGCCAGCACGCGCCATCGGCGACAGGATCATGACCGACACCGCCTCCGACATGCGGCCCCAGAGCCGGCTGCTCCGCTGGGCGCCGCCCGGCGTCCGGCCCTATCTGACGCTCGCCCGGCTGGATCGGCCGAAGCCGGTCATGCTGCTGCTCTATCCCTGCTGGTGGGGGCTGGCGATGGCCCCCAGGCCGGCCGGGTTCGGCTGGACCGACCTGTGGTACGTCGTCCTGTTTGCCATCGGCGCGCTGGTGATGCGCGGCGCCGGCTGCACGGTGAACGACATCCTGGACCGCGACTTCGATGGCCGGGTGGCGCGCACCCGCACCCGGCCGATCCCGAGCGGCGCGGTCAGCCCGACCCAGGCGGTGCTGTTCCTGATCGCCCAGCTGCTGCTGGGCTTCCTGATCCTGATCCAGTTCAACAGCACCACCGTCGGGCTCGGCATCGCCTCGCTGGTGGTGGTCTTCACCTACCCGCTGATGAAGCGGATCACCTGGTGGCCGCAATTCTTCCTGGGTCTGGCGTTCAACTGGGGCGCGCTGGTCGGCTGGCCCGCGGTGACCGGCGAGTTGGCCCTGCCCTCGCTGATCCTGTTTGCCGCCGGCATCTGCTGGACGCTGGGCTACGACACGATCTACGCGCTGCAGGACATCGAGGACGACGCCCGCATCGGCCTCAAATCGACCGCCCGGCTGTTCGGCGGCGCCACCCGGCGCTGGGTCGCCGGCTTCTACGCGCTGACCGTCCTCGGCATCGGCACCGCCGGCCTCCTGGCCGGGCTGGCGCCCCTGCCCTTCCTCCTGCCGCTGGCCGTCGGCGCGGCGCAGCTGGCCTGGCAGGTGGCGGCGCTGGTCCCAGACCGGCCGGTCGACTGCCTGGCCAAGTTCAACTCGAACCGCTGGTTCGGCCTCATGGTCCTGGCCGGCTTGGTGGCTGGACGCGCTCTCGCCTGATCAGCCGCCGAGATACTTGGCGAGGGCCACGGCGTTGTTGTGGCGCTCGTCGCGGCTGGCATAGAGCAGCGTGACCCAGCCGTCCTTGCTCTTCTGCCGCAGGAAGGCGACCGCATTCGGGTGGGTGTCCAGCTCGGCAGAGTAGCGGCGGCAGAATTCCGGCCACTTCTCCGAATCGTGATGGATCCAGTGGCGCAGCTCGTCGCTCGGCGCAACGGTCTTGAGCCAGAGGTCGAGCGCCGCCTGCTCCTTCGTCAGGCCGCGCGGCCACAGCCGGTCGACCAGGATGCGGTAGCCGTCGCCCTCCTCGGGCGGGTCGTAGACGCGCTTGACCCGGATCATGACCCGGCCTCGTCGCGCTTCGGAGCCTTGGACTTAGGCGAAGACTTGGCCTTCGGCTTCGAGTCCAGACCGGCATAGGCCGGGTCGATCTCATGCAGGTAACAAGGCGGAGAGCTACACTCCCCGATCTCGTCTTCGGCCGGACCGTCCTTCGGTCGGGCCGGCACATGGCGGCTCGCCATCTCGTCGTTTCCTCGCTCTGCGGCGACGGTCTGCGCCGTCGCCGTTGCCCGAATCTTCCGCATTCCGGCGCCGGACATCAAGACGCCATGGCTCAACGCCGCCCTGCAGGATAGGAAGGTCGCCATGGACGACATCGACGCCTTCATCCGCGCCAACACGGCGCCGACCCGACCGCCGCTCTTGCCCGAGCTGGTGCTGCACCTCGCCACCGAGGTGACGCCGCTATGGCAGGCAACCGAGGAGTCGCTGCGCCGCACCGGGCTGCCGCCGCCCTACTGGGCCTTCGCCTGGGTCGGCGGCCAGGCGGTGGCACGGCATATCCTGGACCATCCGGACAGCGTCGCCGGCAAGCGGGTGTTCGACTTCGCCTCCGGCTCCGGCATCGTCGCGCTGGCCGCGGCCCGGGCTGGCGCCGCGGCGGTGACGGCAGCGGAGATCGACCCGATCGCGGTGGCGGCGATCCGGCTGAACGCGGCGGCCAATGGCTGCGCGGTCGAGGCCGACAGCGGCGACCGCATCGGCGATCCGCTGGACGGCATCGACATCGTCTGCGCCGGCGACGTCTGCTACGAGAAGCCGATGTCGGACCGGGTGATGCCCTGGCTGCGGGTCTTGGCCGGGGCCGGCAAGACCGTGCTGCTGGGCGACCCCGGCCGCGCCTACCGGCCGCAGGACGGGCTGGAGGAGATCGCCCGCCACCAGGTGCCGACCAGCGTCGAGATCGAGGATCGCGCCGTGCGCGAGGCGGTGGTGTGGCGCGTGCTGTCAGGCTGAGGCCCGATGGCCGGGCTCGCATCCGCGAACCCGGCCCGGGTGATCAGTTGGTGGTCGGCGCCGCCGGCGTCGTGGTCGCGGGGGCGGCCGGGACGGTTGCCGGGGGCGGCGTGACCGCGGGAACCGCCGGGGCTGGAGCGGTGGTGGCCGGGGCCGCCGGAACAGCAGGCTCGGTCACGGCCGGGGCCGCGGGGGCGGCAGGAACCGCTGGGGTCTCCACCGGTGCAGCGGGGACAGCCGGCGCGGCCGGCGCCGTGGTGGCCGGGGCGGCGGGCTGAACCGGGGTCGCGGGCGGCATCTCGCCCGGCGCCGCGGGCACGGTCTGGCCCGGCACGGTCTGGCCCGGGATGATCTCGGCCGGGGGCTGGGCCGGCGGCTCGGCCGCCTTCTTCGCCGCGGCGGCGCGGCGGCCGGCGGAGCGGGTCAGATAGGCCTGCCGCGCCGCTTCCTTGTTGGCGTAGACGTCCGGGTGGTCCACCGGCTGGCCGAATTCGTCCGGGAATCGGGTGTAGTAGCCGATATAGACCGGGATCTCCTCCGGCAACCGCTCGCTGTACATGCGGCCGGTGCGGATCTTGCGGTCGATCTCGTCGACGCTGACGCCGTCGGCCCAGGCCGCCAGTTCCCGCACCTGCTGGACCCGGACGCAGCCATGGCTCAGCGCCCGCTTGTCGCGGCCAAAATAGCTCTTCTGCGGCGTGTCGTGCAGATAGATCGACTGGTCGTTGTCGAGTTCGAGCTTGATCCGGCCGAGCGGGCTGCGCGGCCCCGACGGGATGTACTCGCTGGCCTCGTTGCGGACGATCGACGGCGTCGGCGTCCAGTCGGGGTTGTATTTGATCGCGTACATGTTCGACATCAGCTCGGGCGTCGAGGTGCCCGGGGCGCCGACCACGACCTTGCTGCGGATCACCGGGGCGCCGTCCTGGAATGCGATCAGCTCATAGGACGGGATGTTCACCAGGATGAACTTGCCGCGCGCCGGGATCGCGACATTGACGCCGGCGTCGCGCATCGCCTGGACGAAGGGCGACACGGGCGGCGGCGCCGGCTGCTCCGGCCCCGGCAGGCTGGCGGTCTGCTGCGTCCCGGCCGGCACGCAGGCGGCCAGCACCAGGATCGAGGCGACCGCCAGGGCGGCGCGAGCGATCGGCCCGCGGTGGTACGGCGCGCTCTTGGAACAGGCGGTCATCGCGATTTTCCCTTCCGTCTCGGACGGCCGGGTGGTCGAACCCGGGGCCGTTGCATTCATTTAGTTGCCGGTACTCGGCCCGGCAATCGAAAGACTGCAGTGGCCCCACGAGTCTTGCATCGCTGGTCGTTATGGCAAAAAAGGGGCGCTCCGAAGAGCGCCCCTCCACAATTCGACGTTTGAACGATCCGATCGGCAGATCAGAAGTCCATGTCGCCCATACCGCCCATGCCACCCATGCCGCCGCCCGGCGCCGAGGCGGCCGGCTTCTTCTCGACATGCTCGGCCACCATCGCCTCGGTGGTAATCAGCAGGCTGGCCACCGACGCGGCGTTCTGCAGCGCGGCGCGCACGACCTTGGTCGGGTCGATGACGCCGGCCTTGATCAGGTCGCCGTACTCGCTGGTCTGGGCGTTGTAGCCCCAGTTCTTGTCGTTCTTGTCCTGCAGCTTGCCGACAACGATCGAGGCGTCGCCGCCCGCGTTGGTGACGATCTGACGGACCGGCGCCTGCAGCGCGCGACGGACGATGTCGATGCCGACTCGCTCGTCGTCGTTGTCATGCTTGACCTTGTCCAGCGCCTTGGAGGCGTAGAGCAGGGCCGTGCCGCCGCCCGGGACCACGCCTTCCTCGACCGCGGCGCGGGTCGCGTGCATCGCGTCGTCGACGCGATCCTTGCGCTCCTTCACCTCGATCTCGGTGGCGCCGCCGACGCGGATCACCGCGACGCCGCCCGCCAGCTTGGCCAGACGCTCCTGCAGCTTCTCGCGGTCGTAGTCCGAGGAGGTCTCCTCGATCTGCGCCCGGATCTGGTTGCAGCGGCCCTCGATGTCCTTCTTGGCGCCGGCGCCGTCAACGATCGTGGTCTCTTCCTTGGCGATCAGGACCTTCTTGGCCCGGCCCAGCATGTCGAGCGTGACGCTCTCGAGCTTGATGCCGAGATCCTCGGAGATCACCTGGCCGCCGGTCAGGATGGCCATGTCCTCGAGCATCGCCTTGCGGCGATCGCCGAAGCCCGGGGCCTTGACCGCCGCGACCTTCAGGCCGCCGCGCAGCTTGTTGACCACCAGGGTGGCCAGGGCCTCGCCCTCGACGTCCTCGGCGATGATCAGCAGCGGCTTGCCCGACTGCACCACCGCCTCGAGCACCGGCAGCATGGCCTGCAGGTTCGACAGCTTCTTCTCATGCAGGAGGATGTACGGAGCCTCGAGGTCCGCAATCATCTTCTCGGCATTGGTGATGAAGTACGGCGACAGGTAGCCGCGGTCGAACTGCATGCCCTCGACGACTTCGAGCTCGGTGTCGAGGCTCTTGGCCTCTTCCACCGTGATCACGCCCTCGTTGCCGACCCGCTCCATGGCCTTGGCGATCATCTCACCGATGTCGCGCTCGCCATTGGCGGAGATGGTGCCGACCTGGGCGACTTCGGCGTTGGTCTTGATGACCTTCGACCGGGTCTTGAGGTCGGCGACGACGGCCTCGACGGCCTTGTCGATGCCGCGCTTCAGGTCCATCGGGTTCAGGCCGGCGGCCACCGCCTTGACGCCCTCGCGGACGATCGACTGGGCCAGCACGGTCGCCGTGGTGGTGCCGTCACCGGCCAGGTCGTTGGTCTTCGACGCGACCTCGCGCACCATCTGTGCGCCCATGTTCTCGAACTTGTCGGCGAGCTCGATCTCCTTGGCGACGGTGACGCCGTCCTTGGTGATCCGCGGTGCGCCGAACGACTTGTCGAGCACGACGTTGCGGCCCTTCGGGCCCAGGGTGACCTTGACCGCATCGGCCAGGATGTCGACGCCGCGCAGCATGCGGGAGCGCGCGTCGAGCGAGAACTTGACGTCCTTCGCTGCCATATTCTTATTCCTTAATCTATTGGAATTCCGGTGAAGGCGACGGGGCGGATCAGGCCGCCTTGGCCGACTTCTTCACGGTGATGATGCCGAGGATGTCGCTCTCCTTCATGATCAGGAGATCCTGACCGTCGAGCTTGACCTCTGTGCCGGACCACTTGCCGAACAGAATGCGGTCACCGGCCTTGACGTCCAGCGGCTGCAGCTTGCCGGCTTCGTCGCGGATGCCGGCGCCGACCGAGATGACCTCGCCCTCCTGGGGCTTTTCCTTGGCGGTGTCCGGGATGATGATCCCGCCAGCGGTCTTCTCGTTCTGCTCGATGCGACGCACCAGCACTCGGTCGTGCAGGGGACGGAATTGCATCGTTTTCTCCCACTCTCTCGTTCAGAGATTTGCGTTCAGGGCCTGCCCCGGCCGGTCGTTAGCACTCTCGGCCAGTGAGTGCTACGCATTTAAGGGGACGGCGGAAGCGGGTCAAGGCCCGTGCGCAGATTCTCTCAACGAAAGGCTTCCCTCAGCGAAAGACTGCGGGCAGCCACAGCGAGAGCGCCGGAATATAGGTCACGGCCAACAGCACCGCGATCGAGGCGCCGAAGAACGGCCAGATCGTCTTCATCGCCTCGCGGATCGTGATCTTGCCGACGGCGCAGCTGACGAACAGCACCGACCCCACCGGCGGCGTGTTCAGGCCAATGCCGGCGTTGAGGATCAGGATCACGCCGAAATGCACCGGGTCGATGCCGAAAGCCTTGACCACCGGCAGCAGCACCGGGGTGCAGATGATGATCATCGGCGCCATGTCCATGAAGGTGCCGAGGATCAGCAGCGCCACATTGATCAGCAGCAGCACCGTCAGGGGGTCGCTGGAGATCGCGTTGATCGCCTGGACCGTCGCGGTCTGCACCTGCAAGAGCGCCATCAGCCAGCCGAAGGCGCCGGCGGTGCCGATCACCAGCAGCACCATGGCGGTGGTGCGCACCGCCCCCTGCACCGCCTCGACGAAGCCGCGCCAGTCGAGCTCACGATAGACCAGGAGCGCGATCAGGAAGGCGTAGATCACCGCGATGCAGGAGCTTTCGGTCGCGGTGAAGACACCGGAGCGGACGCCGCCGAAGATGATGCCGATCAGAAGGATGCCGGGCAGCGCCAGGACCAGGTAGCGGCCGACGGCGCGCAGCCCCGGGAACGGGTCGGACGGATAGCCGCGCCGGCGGGCGACGACATAAGCGGTGACCATCAGCGCCGCCGCCAGCAGCAGGCCGGGGATGATGCCGGCGGTGAACAGGTCGGCGATCGAGACGTTGCCGCCCGCCGCGATCGAATAGAGGATCATGTTGTTCGACGGTGGGATCATCAGCGCGATGATCGCGGAGTTGGCGGTGACGTTGACCGCATAGTCCCGGGCGTAGCCCCGCGCGGCCATCTGCGGGATCATCAGCCCGCCGATCGCCGAGGCGTCGGCTACTGCCGAGCCGGAGATGCCGCCGAACAGGGTCGAGGCGACGACATTGACCTGGCCCAGGCCGCCACGCATATGGCCGACCAGGCTGGCGGCGAAGCGGATCAGCCGCGCCGCGATGCCGCCGCGGATCATCAGGTCGCCGGCGAAGATGAAGAACGGGATCGCCATCATGGCGAAGGTGTTCATGCCGGAATTGATCTGCTGGAACACCACCACCGGCGGCAGGCCCATGGTGAGCACCGTCGCCAGCGAGGAGATGCCGAGGCAGAAGGCGATCGGCATGCCCATGAACATCAGCAGCGTAAAGCCGCCGAACAGGACCCACAGCTCCATCACGCCAGCTCCTGCACGCCTTCGACCGCCGCCTCGTGCTCGACGCCGGCAATCTGTTCGAACAACCGCTCGGCGGCGAACAGCGCGATCAGCGCGCCGCCGACGATCAGGGGAATGAAGTCGAAGCCACCCGGCAGGTCGAGCACCGGGATGGTCGCGGTCCAGGTGCCGATCGCCAACTGGATCGAATACCAGACCATGGCGACGCCGAAGCCGAGGATGAGCAGCAGGTTGACCGCCTCCAGCGCCCGGTTGACCCCCGCCGGCAGCGCCTGCTGCAGAAAATCGAGCCCGAGATGGAAGCTCTCGCGCACCCCGACCGCGGCGCCGAGCAGGATGAACCAGCCCATCAGTTGCAGCGTCAGCGGCTCGGCCCAACTCGGCGTGTCGTTCAGCACGTAGCGGGCGAAGACCTGCCAGCCCACGGTGACGGTCATCGCCAGCATGCCGAAGCCGGCCAGCCACAGGGCGCCGGTGGACAGGACGCCGAGGGTCCGGCGGGTCAGAGCCAGGATGGAAGCCATTCCGGCCGATCTCCATGACAAAAGGACCGGCCCCGCGCATCACGGGGCCGGCCGGATGGCACAGCCTCACTGCACCGCGCGGATGCGCTCCACCAGCGACTTCATCGCGTCGGTGGTGACGAACTTGTCGTAGACCGGCCCCATCGCGGCCGCGAAAGGTGCCTTGTCGACGGTGATGATCTCGCCGCCGCCGGCCCGCACCTTCGCCTCCGACTCCTTTTCCCGCGCGGTCCACAGCTCGCGCATCTTGACCACCGATTCCTTGGCCGCTTGGCGCAGCGTCGTCTGGTCGTCGGGCGACAGCTTGTCCCAGGCGATCTTCGAGATCACCAGCACCTCGGGAGTCAACGAATGCTCGGTCAGGGTGTAGTGCTTCGCCACCTCGAAATGGCGCGAGGATTCGTAGGACGGCCAGTTGTTCTCCGCCCCGTCGACGACGCCGGTCTCCAGCGACGAATAGACCTCGCCGAAGGCCATCGGCGTCGGGTTGGCACCGAAAGCCTGCATCATCGCGATCCACAGGTCGGATTGCTGGACCCGCAGCTTCAGGCCCTTCATGTCCTCGATCGAATGGATCGCCTTCTTGGTGGTGTAGAAGGACCGGGCGCCGGAATCATAGAAGGCGAGGCCGACCAGCCCGTGCGGCTCGAACGCCTTCAGGATCTCGTCGCCGATCGGGCCGTCCACCACCTTGTGCATGTGGTCGACCGAGCGGAACAGGAAGGGCAGGCCCAGCACCTGCGTCTCCGGCACCAGGTTGTTGAACGGCGCCGTGTTCACCCGGTTCATGTCGATCACACCGAACCGGGTCTGCTCGATCGTGTCCTTCTCGGCACCGAGCTGGGCGTTGTTGAACACCTGGATCTTGATCCGGCCGCCGGTGCGCTGCTCCATCAGCTCGCCGAGATATTGCACCGCCACCACCGTCGGATAGCCGTCGGGATGGATGTCGGCCGAGCGCAGCGTCTGCGCCGAAGCCGGAAGGGCAGCCAGCGTCAGCGCCGCCCCCAGGACCAGTGCCGCAATGGATTTCACGAAACGCCTCCCCTTTGATCGCCTGGTATGATCAGGCCGCCGTCTAGTATGGTAGTCGGGAGCCTAGTATGGTACCTGTCCCGATGCAATATCCCTCGCGAGCCTGACCGCATGGCGCCACTCGATCTGCTCGACCAGACCACCAGCATCGCCCGGCTGATCGAGCTGGAGATCCGCAAGGCCATCGTCACCCTGGCGATGAAGCCCGGCGCGCCGCTGTCGGAGCAGGAGATCGCAGTTCGCTATGGGGTGTCGCGGCAGCCCGTGCGGGAGGCCTTCATCGCCCTCGCGCGATCCGGGCTGGTCGAGATTCTGCCGCGGCGCGGCACCTTCGTGGTCAAGATCTCGATCGAACGGATGCTGGAGGCCCGCTTCGTTCGCGAATCGCTGGAGAGCGCGGTGGTGCGGCGCGCCTGCGAGCGCTTCGACGCCCGGGTCCGCACCCGCATCGATTTCCACCTCGAGGCGCAGGAGCTGGCGGCATCGGCCGGCGAGCACTACGAATTCCAGCGCGCCGACGAGGCCTTCCATGCGGCAATCGCCGAGGGCGCTGGCTGCCCGTCGGCCTGGACCGTGATCGGGGACCTGAAGGCGCATATGGACCGCGTCTGCCATCTGACGCTGCCCTCGGCCTCATCGCTGCCGGGGCTGATCGAGCAGCATCGGGTAATCCTAGCGGCGATCGACCGGCGCGACCCGGACGGCGCCGAGGCGGCGCTGCGGGCGCATCTGTCGGAGATCCTGCGGGCCCTGCCGACGGTGCAGCGCGACCACCGCGACTTGTTCGCCTGATCAGTGCCGATCTGGCAGCACTCCTGCCGAGTTGCTGCTAACATATTGATTTTCCTACATATACCCTTGCCCGCACCGGAAATCCACATCACATTTCTTTCATAGACCCGCCCGTCAAGGCGGGCCTGCGGAAAGGGATGATGAAGGAATGACCGATCTGGAACGCCAGCTGCAGGGATACCGCCTGACCACGGCGGAGATCCTGTATCACTTGCCCGATCATCCGGGGCTGCTGCAGAGCTTCGTGTGGCAGAGACTCGACCTCGCCCCGCGCTTCCCGGAGCTGCACCGGTTCCTTGACTTCTGGAGCCACAATATCGAAGGCAGGCTGCACTCTGTCCGGGTCGCAGCGGCTGCTGTGGTCAAGCCGGCCGATCTGCGGCTCTGCGATGCCGAATTCCGGCTGCACTGAGATCAGGATGAAGAGGCAGGTCGGCGGCGGGGCCGTTTAAATGCCCCGCCGCCGCCCGTGACCTGGAGGGGGGATCCGGTCACGGGGTCCTGCATTACACGGCTTCGGCGGGGAGGGATTCCGCCGGGCCGCCGAGGCCCGCCGCTGGTGGGCGACCGAAGCCGCTCACGACCCAGCGCTGTTGGGGCCTCACCCCTCCTAACAATGCGATCCCGGATCGGTTCCCGGGAAATGTCGCTCCCCGCTCGCATCGCGCGACGCCCATGCGCCGGCCGCGGATGACGCCCGCAGCCCCATCTTGCTACCCTCCGCCGCGAAGTCAGGGAGAGGTCAGCGTGGACGGACATATGGCGGCGGGTCTTCTGGGCGGCATCCGCCCCGACATCGCGCGGCTGCCGGAAAGCGGCATCGTCGAGGTGGTCAATGCCGGGCGCGGCAAGCCCGGCCTGATCCCCCTCTGGGTCGGCGAAGGCGACCAGCCGACGCCGGCCTTCATCGGCGAGGCGGCCAACCGCGCCCTCCTGGAGGGTCAGACCTTCTACACCTGGCAGCGCGGCATCCCACCGCTGCGCGAGGCCCTGGCCGGCTATGTCGGCCGGATCGCCGGGGCCACGGTGCCGTCGGGCCGGATCTACGTCACGATCGGCGGCATGCAGGCGATCATGATGACCATGCAGGCGCTGGTCGGGCCAGGCGACGAGGTGGTCCTGCCCGCCCCGGTCTGGCCGAACATCTTCAGCGCCGTCGAAATCGCCGGCGGCCGCACCGTGCCGGTGCCGATCGGAGTCGAGAACGGCCATTGGCGGCTGGACCTGGACCGGCTGTTCGCCGCCTGCGGGCCGCGCACCCGCGCCCTGTTCCTGAACAGCCCGGGCAACCCGACCGGCTGGACGCTGACGGCGGAGGAGCAGAAGGCGATCCTCGACTTCTGCCGCGCCCGCGGCATCTGGATCGTCGCCGACGAGGTCTATGCCCGTTTCGTCTACGACCGGCCAGTGGCTACGTCCTTCCTGTCGATCGCCGCGCCGGAGGACCGGCTGGTGGTGGTCAACACCTTCTCCAAAAACTGGGCGATGACCGGCTGGCGCATCGGTTGGGTGGTGGCGTCGGAGGAGCTGGGCCAGGTCTATGAGAACCTGCAGCAGTTCAACACCTCGGGCGTGCCGACCTTCCTGCAGCATGGCGCGGTCGCCGCGATCGAACAGGGAGAATCTTTCATCCAGAGCCAGGTGGACCGCTGCCGCACCGCGCGCGACCTGGTGATCGGCCGGCTGTCGGAGTCGCCGCGAGTCCGGCTGACCCGCCCGGACGGCGCCTTCTACCTGTTCTTCCGGGTCGAGGGCGAGCCGGACAGCCGGGCCCTGGCGCTGCGCCTGCTGCACGAGGCCAATGTCGGCCTCGCCCCCGGCTCGGCCTTCGGGCCTGGCGGCGAGGGCCATCTGCGGCTGTGCTTCGCCGGGTCGGTCGAGCGGCTGCAGACCGCGATGGACCGCCTGCTGCCCGCGCTGTCGTGAGCAGGGGGAGGCCGTGAACCGGGTGCTGCTGCAGCGCCTCGTTCCCAACACCCTCGCGGCCGCGACCGAGGGCCGGCAGCGCGCCGATGTCGGCCCCTTCGCGCTGTTCGTCTCCGAGGCCAGCGACGACCCGATCCAGAGCTTCGCCGTGCCGGTCGCCCCCGCGTCGGACTGGCGGCCGGCGGTGGCCGAGCTGCAGCAGGCCTTCGATGCCGCCGGCCGGCGCTTCCGCATCGAGTTCTTCCGCGAGCTGCACCCCGCCTTGTCCCCGACGCTCTATGCCATGGGCTATGAGCGCGAAATGGAGGCGCCGCTGATGATCCTGCATCGCGACGCCTATCGGCCCACCCCGGACGGCCCGGCTCATCTGCTGGCAGCGGAGGACGAGGCGGCGCTCGACGGGCTGATGCTGGTCCAGCACGAAGCCTTCGACCAGCCACTGGACGCCGCCGGCGCAGCGGATTTCCGCGCCCGGCTGCGCCAGGGCCTGGCCCGCGGCAGCCGCCGGGCCGCCCTCGCCCAGCTTGATGGAATTCCCGCGGCGAGCGGGCTGTTGCTGATCGGCGGCGACACGGCCGAGCTGGCGGCGGTTGGGACCCGGCCGGCCTTCCGCCGCCGTGGACTGGCCGAAGCGGTGTGCCGTCGGCTGCTCGACGCCTATTTCGCCGGCGGCGACCTGGCCTGGCTGTCCGCCGCGGCGGGGGCGGAGCCGCTCTACGCCAGGCTGGGCTTCCGCCCGGTCGGCACTCAATTGAATTTCGGTATCCCGAGGACGGAATGACCAGGAAGAAGACGACGCGGCGACGGCGCCGGCCCGCCGATCCCATGGTCCGGATGGCCGAGATGGCCATCGCGGCCGGACAGACGATCGGTCACCGCAGCCGGATGATGGCGCAGGCCGCCGGCGATCCGGCAGCGCTGGGCCACCCCGAATTCACCCGCATGGTGGCCGAGAAGATGGCGGTCGCGGCCGAGACCGGGGCCGAGGTGGCGCGCCGGATCTCAGCGGCACAATGGGGCTGGGCCTCCTGGCTCGGTGCCCAGGCACAGCTGGGCGCCGCGGCATGGGCGGCCAACCCGGCGACGGCGTGGCAGCGCTGGCTGACGGCGAGCACGGGTCAGGCCGCGGATATCGGCCGGCGGCTGGCGACGGATGCGGCCGACCTGGCCGATGCCAGCCTGGCCCCGGCACACCGCGTCGTCTCCGCCAATGCCAAGCGCCTGGGCCGGCGGAAGCGTTAATCACCCGCCACCGCAAATGGAAATCTTGGATCCAACACAAGTTTCATAACGAATCGATTTCCCATCAGCGCAATTCGTCACCGAACCTTCATAGGAAACGTCTTGCGAAGACTGCTACGAGCATCCTGATTTCGGCGCTTCACGCGGCGAAACCCATTGAAACCGACATTGGGGGACAGGATGAATCGTGCAGGGAAGCGGCGCGCGCTGCGCGCCCTCGGTCTGGTCTCGGCCCTGGTTCTCGCCGCGGTCGCCACCGAGAACCGGGCCTGGGCCTGGGGCCACACCGGCCATGTCGAGATCGGCGCCGTGGTCGCGGACAGCCTGCCCTGGCAGATCAAGGCCATGCTGGACTGGCGGTCGGCCGATTCGGCCATCGCCGAATGGAATGCCGAGCTCGACGTCTCCAAGGGCGCCGGCCAGACCCACGACTTCGAACGGGACCCGGGCCACTACATCGACATCGACGATGCCGGCAAGGTGCTGGGGGGTGTCGACTTCGATGCGATGCCGGTGTCGCGCCGCGACTACGACACCGCGCTGCGCACCGGCGGCCAGACCCAGTACGGCGCCGGATACCTGTACTACAGCCTGATCGACGGCTGGCAGCAGATCCGCATGGATTTCGCCTGGATGCGGGCGCTGACCGTGGGCCTGCGCACCGCCTCGAACCGCGCCGACCGCGAGTTCTTCCAGGAGCAGTTGGATCTGCGGCGCCGGCTGCTGCTGCGCGATATCGGCGTGTGGGGCCATTACGTGGCCGATGGCAGCCAGCCGATGCACGTCTCGGTGCATTTCAACGGCTGGGGCAACTATCCGAACCCGAATAACTACACCAACGCCCCGATCCACGCGCCGTTCGAAGGCGCCTTCGTCAAGAGCTTCATCACCGAGCGGGCGGTCCGCGCCGCCCTGCCGCGCTATCGCGACTGCGGCTGCCAGATCGAGCAGCGCGTGCACGACTACCTGCTGACCACGCTGGGCACGGTCGAGCGGGCCTATCAGCTGGCGCCGTCGACCAGCAACTACACCACCCCGACCCCGGCGGCGGTCGGCTTCGTCACCCAGCGCGTCGCGGCCGGGGCGGCCGAGCTGCGCGACATGGTGATCGACGCCTGGAAGTCGAGCGGCGACTGGACCGTCGGCTACCCGGCGATCAAGGTCTCGGACATCGAATCCGGCAAGGTCAAGGTGACCCGCGACTCGTTCTGGCACGACTGATATTTGGGTCCAGCGGCGCGGCCGTCGCGCCGCTGGACAAATCCCTGGCGCCATGGATTGCTGGCCGCTCGCACAAGGAGCCGTCGCCATGTCGCTCGACCTTTGGTTCGCCTTCCTGCTCGCCGCCTTCGTGGTCCTGATCATCCCGGGCCCGACCGTCACCCTGGTGCTGTCCTACGCGCTCGGCCGCGGCCGGTCGCATGCCTGGTGGATCGTCGCCGGCGTCGCGCTGGGCGATCTGACGGCAATGACGCTGTCGATGCTGGGGCTGGGCGCCCTGCTGGCGGCCTCGGCCGGCGCCTTCACCGTGCTGAAATGGATCGGCGCCGCCTATCTGGTCTATCTCGGCGTCAAGCTGTGGCGGGCCGCGCCCAAGACGGACGGCCTGGAGGCGGCGGATGCCGGCCGGTCGCCCCGCGCCATGCTGCTGCATGCCTTCGCCGTCACCGCGCTGAACCCGAAGAGCATCGTCTTCTTCGTCGCCTTCCTGCCGCAGTTCGTGCATCCGGAGGCGCCGCTGCTGCCGCAGATGGTGGTGCTGGAGGGCACCTTCGTCACCCTCGCCGCGCTGAACGCCGCCGCCTATGCCTGGATCGGCGCCCGGCTGCGCGACACCATCGGCAAGCCGTCGGTGCTGCGCATGATCAACCGGGCCGGGGCCGGCGTGCTGGTCGCCGCCGGCTTCGCCACCGCCGCCTGGAACCGGGCGAGCTAGCCGGCCAGCCCGTCGGCACCGCGGACCGCGCCGACGGTCACGCCGCGCCGGGTCTTGATCTCCGGCGCCAGCCAGCGGCCGGCGATCTCCGGGTCGGCGTCGTCCAGCGCGCCGATCCGCTTCAGGATCGCGGCCATGGCGACATTCGCCGCCCGCTCCGCCCCGTCCTCGATCTTCAGCGCGACGCCGAGCCCATACTCCGGCAGGGCGGCGCAGAACACGCCCTCGGCCCCGACCTTGGTCATCACCCGGCCGCGGCAGGCCTGCATGATCTCGGTGTCGAAGCGGCCGGTGCCGGCCACCAGGAAGGGCTGCGCCGCCCAGGCCTTGCGGATCCGCAGCACCGCGTCGCGGCGCTTTTCCGGCAGGTCGGCGGGGTCGGCGATCCGGGCCATGGCGAAGGCCAAGCCTTCCAGCGGGACGGCGATGGTCGGGATCGAGCAGCCGTCGGCCGCCCAGGCCGCATCGCCGAGGCCGCAGCCGGTCATCTGCTCGAGCACGCCGAGGATGCGCTGCTGCACCGGGTGGTCGTAGCGGATGTAGCCCTTGGTCTTCTCGCCGAGATGGACCGCGGTGGTCAGGAAGCCGGTGTGCTTGCCGGAGCAGTTGTTGTGCAGGGTCGTGGGATGCTCATGGCTGCACACCAGCGCATGGGCCGAGCCCTCGTGGAACGGCAGATGGGTGCCGCATTCGAGGTCGGATTCGGACAGGCCGATCTTCGCCAGCCAGGCCGCCACCCGCTCGACATGGCCTGGCTCGCCGCCATGCGAGGCGCAGGCCAGGGCCAGCTCCTCGTCGCCCAGGCCGAAGTCATCGGCGGCGCCGCTCTCGACCAGCGGGATCGCCTGCAGCGACTTGATCGCCGAGCGGGCATAGACCGGCCGGCCGATATCGCCCCAACGGCCGTGCACCCCGCCGCTGCGGTCGACGATCAGGGCGCTGCCGCGATGCCGGCTCTCCACCACCGAGCCGCGGGTGACCTCGACCAGGATTGGTGCGCCGTCGCCGGCAAGATCGGCGGTGCCGGCGGCATGGCTGTGGTCGTGCCCGTGAGTGTGATCGTGATGGTCGGTCATGGTCGTCTCGGCAAATGGAGCGGGGCCGCTTCCGGCGCGCACCTTGCCCTCCCGCCATTCGCGGGGCAAGTTCGCCGGAATAGACGATGGAGCCGGACGGCACGGACGGGATCGGATGAAAGGCTATTTCGCGATCGGCTGCGAAGGCATCAGCAAGCCGATGAATGTGGGCGCCCTGCTGCGCACCGGCCATGCCTTCGGCGCGGCGTTCTGCTTCACCGTGGCGCCGGTGACCGAGGAGGTCGATTTCGGCTGGAGCGACACGTCGAGCGCCGCCGGCACCGTGCCGCTCTACACTTATCCCGACGTCGCCTCCCTGATCCTGCCGCAGGGCTGCACGCTGGTCGGGATCGAGCTGATGGCCGAGTCCGTCGCCCTGCCGAGCTTCCGCCATCCGCGCCGAGCGGTCTATGTGCTGGGATCGGAGCGCGGCGGCCTGTCGCCGGAGATGGTGGCGCGCTGCGACCACATCGTGCAGATCCCGACCCGCTTCTCGCTGAACCTGTCGCTGGCCGGCGCGCTGGTGATGTACGACCGGATGATCTCGCTCGGCCGCTTCGCCCCGCGGCCGATCATGCCGGGCGGCCCGACCGAGGAGCTGCCGCCTCATGTACATGGGGCCCCGAAGGTGGCAGAGGGCTGATCGACCGAGGTCGCCGACGGCATCAGCGCGGCGGCGCCGGATCCGGCGACATCTCCAGCGTCCGCGTGTTCTGGAACGATAGGGGCGGTCGTTTCAGGATGCGAGGGACATGGCAAAGCGCCGGAGAAAGGCTCGACTCGAACGCCGGATCGCAGACCACGGCGTGATCGGTAACCTGTTCACCATGGCGCTCGTCGCGCTCGACGGCACCATCGATTATCTCTGCTGGCCCGACTTCGACAGCCCGAGCCTGTTCGCCGCCTTGCTGGACCATGACGAGGGCGGCGCCTTTGAGCTGGCTCCGGAGATCGACGGCGCCCGCGTGCTTCAGACCTACCTGCCGGAGAGCAATGTGTTGGTGACCCGCTGGCTGGGGAAGGAGGCCAGCGCCGAGGTCACCGACCTGATGACCGCGTCCCGCGAGGACGACGAATGGGTCTTCCGGCTGATCCGCCGCATCCGGGTCACCCGCGGCACGGTCCGGCTGCGGCTGCGCTGCGCCCCGCGCTTCGACTATGCCCGGCACAAGCCGAAGGTGACGGTGCGCAAGGGCGAGGCCGTGTTCTCGGCCGCGCCGGGGCCTGTCCTGCGGCTGTGGGGTCCGGTCCGCTTCTCCCGGCGCAAGGCCGGGGCCGAGGCCACCTTCACCCTCGAGGCCGACGAGGCGCTGGACCTGGTGCTGGACGAGGCCGGCACCGGGAAGCCGGACGCCGACGCGCTGGAGCGCATCGTCGCCGAGAGCGTCTGCGATTGGCAGGCCTGGGCCGCCAAATCGAGCTACAAGGGGCGATGGCGGGACGCCGTCACCCGCTCTGCCCTCGTGCTGAAGCTGATGACATCGCGCCGTCATGGGTCGATCGCGGCCGCCGCAACCTTCGGCCTGCCCGAGACACCGGGCGGGCTGCGAAACTGGGACTATCGGGCGACCTGGGTCCGCGACGCCTCCTTCACCGTCTACGCCCTGATGCGCCTGGGCTATCAGGACGAGGCGATGGCCTTCACGCGCTGGGTCGCCGATCGCGCGGCCGACTGCCCGGACGGCCGGCTGCAGGTGATGTACGCCATGGACGGCGGCATCGTGCAGCAGGAGACGGCGCTGCCGCATCTTGCCGGCCATGGCGGCGCCCGGCCGGTGCGGATCGGCAACGACGCGGCCGGCCAGCTGCAGCTCGACATCTACGGCGCCCTGCTCGATTCGATCTATCTCAGCAACAAGTACGGCGACGCCATCTCCCACGCCGACTGGCATGGTGTGCGCGGCGTCGTCGACTATGTCTGCGCCCATTGGCAGCGGCCGGACGCAGGCATCTGGGAGATGCGCAGCGCGCCGATCGAGCATCTGCATTCCCGGCTGATGTGCTGGGTCGCGGTCGACCGGGCCATCCGGCTGGCCAGCAAACGGTCGCTGAGCGCGCCCTTCGAACGATGGCTCCGGGCGCGGAACGAGATCAGCGAGGACATCTGGAGCACCTTCTGGAACGACGAAGCCGGGCACTTCGTGCGCAGCAAGGGCGGCCGCGACCTGGACGGGGCGATGCTGATGATGCCGCTGGTGCGCTTCGTCGGGGCCACAGACCCGGCTTGGCTGGCCACGCTCGACGCCATCGGCGACCAGCTGGCCGATGACGGGCTGGTGATGCGCTACGACCGCGAGGACGGGCTGGACGGCAAGGAAGGGTCCTTCGCCGCCTGCGCCTTCTGGTATGTCGAGTGTCTGGCCCGTGCCGGCCGGGTGGAGCAGGCCCGCAACAATTTCGAAAAGCTGCTGCTGTACGGCAATCACCTGCAGCTCTATGCCGAGGAGTTCGACGTCCGCGCCGAGTTCCTGGGCAACTTCCCGCAGGCCCTGACCCATCTGGCCCTGATCAGCGCAGCCTTCACCCTGGACCGGGCGCTGGACGGCATGCAGGGAGAGCAGTGGCGGGCCTGAGCCTCGTCGGGGGCCGACGCCTATCCGCCGGTCGCCAGCAGCAACCGCACGGTCGAGGCCAGGGCGTCGGCGGCGTAGGGCTTGCGCAGGGTGGGCAGGTCGGCCGGCACCCCGTCCTCGATGCCGTAGCCGGTGGTGAACAGCACCTTGAGCGCCGGCCGCTCGCGCCGCACCTGGACGGCCAGCTCGGCGCCCGACATGCCCGGCAGGCCGACATCGGTGATCAGCAGGTCGAACTCGCCGCCGTCGAGCAGGCGCAGCGCTTCCGGCCCGTCCGCCGCCTCCGCGACGTCGAAGCCGCCATCGATCAGGGCCTCCACGGCGAGGAGACGCACCAACACGTCGTCCTCGACCAGCAACACACGTCCGCCACACATCAGTTGGTTGTTCGCTTCCTGCAATCCCGACCCGATTCATGGCGGCAAACCGGGCCGGGGGCAACCCTCCTTCACCGGCTCGTCAGTGGATCGTGGTTCCGGCCGGGACGGTGTGGGCAGCGGCCTCCGGCGGGGGCACCTGGCCGGCCACCGCCGGCAGCACGATGCCGCCATCCTGCAGGGCGTCCGCCACCGCGGCGAAGGGCCGGCCGCACAGCCGGGTGGCGGCCGGCGTCAGGATGGCGCGGGCCAGGAACGGCACCCACAGCGTCTCGCCCTGCTGGTGCAGCGCCACGACGTCGAGCAGCAGCCGCTCGTCCTCCGTCACCTGCCGGCAGCGCGGGCAGTTCACCTGGATGGTGCGGCCGGCGCCATTGGCGATGAAGCCCATCAGGTCGTCCACCGCCTCGGCCGCCGCCGGCGCGCCCTCGTTGCGGAAGGCGGTGCGCAGGTTGGCGAGCACGGGGATGCCGTGGCGATGGCCGGCGACCCAGGCACGCAGCGCCCACAGCACCAGCGTCTCGGCCCGGGTCAGCGGCGGTGCGCCGGCATCCTCGCAGTCATGCGCCTCGTCGCTCATGACAGCGCCGCCCGGACCAGGCCGAAGGACGGCAGGTTGGCCGGAATCGGAAGCGGCCGGGGCGGCGAGGCCGGCCGCTGCAGGATCATTCCCGCCTCCGCCAGCAGATCGCCGAGCTCGGCGCACAATCCGGCGGCGGCGCGGCAGGCGGCCGGCGACAGCATGCCGCGCAGCATCAGCGTGCCCGACACGCCGGACTGGCTGACCGCGACAAGATCCAGGATCCGGCGCTCATCCTCGGTGACAATGAAGGCGCATGGCACGCCGATCTGCACCCGCCGCTCGGCGCCGAAGCCGATGATGCGGGTCAGCAGGCCGACCCGCTCCGCCGCCGCCTCGGCGCCCACCTTGCGGAAGGCCAGCAGCACCGGATGGTCGGTCGGCGCCCCGGTCTTCAGCCCGACGACGCTGAGCCGAAGCGCCCACAGCACCAGCTGCTCGGCAAACGGCAGGGCGCGGCGGTCGCCCGGCTCGGTGATCTGGTCCTCGTCCATTCTGGACTCTCCGTGTCAACGGTCGACTTATTTGAGAACGATTATCAATCGCGAATCAAGCCCTCTTGTGTTCCGGTCGTAACCCGGTGCCGGACCGGACCGAACCGGGGGCAGGTTTCGCTTCAGGGACAGGACATGACCCGACCGCTCCTCGCCGGCCTGCTCGCCGTAACCGCGCTGTCCGCCGTCCCTGCCGTCGCCGCAGAGAGGCCGGTGGTGGTGGAGCTGTTCACCTCGCAGGGCTGCTCCTCCTGCCCACCCGCCGACGCGCTGCTGGCGACGCTGGCCGACCGGCCGGAGGTGCTGCCGCTGGCCTTCCATGTCGACTATTGGAACCGGCTGGGCTGGGTGGACCCGTTCTCGAGCGCCTGGGCCACGGCGCGGCAGGGCGCCTATGCCGCGCAGATGGGGTCGAGCCAGGTCTACACGCCGCAGGCGGTGGTCGATGGCGGCCGCGATGTCGTCGGCTCCGACCGGGCGGCGCTGGACACGGCGATTGCCGAGGCCCGATCCGACCCGTCGGTGCCGCTGACGCTGACCGTGTCGGATGCGGCGCTGCAGGTGGCGGTAGGCCCCGAAGCGCCGGCGGATGCGGTGCTGTGGCTGGTCGGCTTCGACGACCGGCACGACACGCCGGTGCGGCGGGGCGAGAATGCCGGCCGCACCCTGATCGACCGCAATGTCGTGCGCAGCCTGACCCGGCTGGACGGCTGGTCGCCTGGCGGCATGATCGCCGCGGCCCGGCCGGAGGGCGATCGGACGGCCGTGCTGCTGCAGGCCGCGGACGGCCGGATCCTGGGGGCGGCCCGGCTGTAGCGGGGCCCTCTGCTCAGCCGGCCTGGTTGGCCGGGCGCGGCGCGAACAGGCCGAACAGGCTGCGGTTCAGCAGGGTGCCCAGCCCGACCAGCAGCGCCACGGCGCCGCCATGCCAGATCAGCACCATCAGCGTCGCCTCGTCGCCATGGAACATCGAGACGCCGCAGGCCGACAGCGCAGCCGCGGCCAGCATCCCGCTGGCGATCGTGGGAACCGGGCGCACCGGCCCGGCAAGTCGCAGCATCGCCAGCAGCACCACCGACAGCGGGATGCTGATCAGCAGGATCGACCGGAAGCAGAAAAAGCTGACTCCGAGCGCGAAGCCCTCCGCCCCGTGACGCACCCAATCCGTCAGGCAGCCATAGCCGATCGAGAACAGCCAGAGCGCCACGCCGGGGAGAGGCAGCAGAGCCCAGGCGCGCGGCCGGTCCGGCAGGCTGATATGGAAGGCGGCAATGGCCGCGAGGATGCCGGTCAGCATCGAGCCCGCCCATTCCAGCTGGTAGTGGGTCTCGCCCATCTCCGCCATGAAATCGGGCCGTATGCCGAAGGCCGCAACCACGGTTCCGATCACCAGGGCAGCGACGGCCAGCCAGAACAGGGCCCGCAGCATCGGCGGCCGCAGCGGGCGCACGGGCTGTGCATCGGCAGCGAGCTGCGCGATCAGGTCCTCGGTGCGAGTGTGCCCCGTCTCCGTCATTTCGGTCCCAACGCCCCCTTCAGCGCCTTCAGCGCGCGATGCATCGCGACCTTCAGCGCCGGCACCGACGCGCCGCTGGCCGCCGACGCCTCCTTCAGCGACATGTCCTTCAGCTTCAGAAGCTCGACCGCCTGGCGCTGGCCCGGCGGCAGCTCCGCGATCGCGCGCCGCAGCGTGATCGAATCAGCCTCCATGCCCAACTCATTCGTTTCGGGGGCGGCAAAGGTTTCCTGGAATGGTTCGATCGTCGTCTCGCGGCCGGTGGTGCGGATCTGGATGCGCACCCGGTCGACGATCCGCCGCCGGGCGATCGCCACCAGCCAGGGCTGGAACGGCCGGGTCGGGTCATAGGTCCGGCGGATGCTGTGCAGGGTCAGCAGCACGTCCTGCACCGCGTCCTCGGCATCGGCTGGGCGGTGCAGCGACCGGCGGGCCAGCGCCCGCAGATAAGGGGTGATCTCGGTCAGCAGCCGGTGATAGGCGGCCCGGTCGCCGGCCTGCGCCGCGACCATCAGCGCCGACCAGCCGACGTCCCGCACCACGCCGGACCGGCTGTCCGCGTCGGGTGGGCTCATGACAGCGATCGGCGGGGCAATCCGGACATCGCCGCCGAGACTAGGGCCCCGGCCCATGCCAGGCGAGCTAATTTTCCGTCATATTTGAGACTGCGCTACCGGCTGCAGACGGCGGCCAGGTCGCGCAGGCGATCCTTCAGTTCGGGCGCCGCATCCGGCCGCAGCGCCAGCCACAGAGTCTGGGCCTTGAGCCCATCGACCATGCAGCCGCAATAGGCGTGACACCCCTCGGCACTGCCGCCCCGCTGCTCGCATTGCACTTGGCAGTCGATCAGCAGCGGCGCCGGGTCCGGCGGCGGCGACAGCATCGCCTGCGGGTCGCGGCCGAGCGCCATGCCGACCAGCAGCAGGAGGCCGATCAGCGCCGGCTGATGGATCAGATAGACGGCCAGGCTATGCCGCCCCACCCAGCGCAGCGGCCGGCCCAGGATGCCGCCGTCGACGCTGCCGCCCGGGACGTGGGCCCGCAGCCACCACCGGCCCGCGGCAATGCCCAGCAGCACCGGCCCAAACCAGGGGAACAGCGGCTCGTAGTCGTTGCTGCGCGGCGGCTGGGTGCCCAGCCCGGTCCACAGCAGCCAGGCATGATCGAACAGAGGCGAACGCCACAGGATCGGCAGCGCGATCACGGCCAGGCCGAGCACGAGATTCACCGGCGGCCGCAGCCGCAGGAACAGCAGGCCGAGGATGCTGGTGACCGCAATGCAGTGCAGGATACCGAAGAAGATGAACTCATCCGGGATCGCGAACCAGGTCGCAACCGTGACCGCGACGGCACCGGCCACCACCTTGTTCAGCCGGATCGCCCAGCGCCGCCAGTCGCGCCCCTGCACATGCCACAGCACCAAGCCGACGCCAACCAGGGCCAGGAAGCTGCCGGCGATCAGGTACCGCGCCGCGATCCAGCCGGCGCCGTCCGCCAGGTCCCAGTCGACGAAGCCGAAGAATCGCAGGTCCCAGGAGAAGTGGTAGAGCGCCATCGCCAGCAGCGCGAGGCCACGGAGCAGGTCGACGGCCGGCAGGCGGCCGGGGCGCGGGGAGTCCGACATCGGGTTCGGGCTAGCCCGGCCGCACGAACACGCCGTCCATGCCGATCAACCGGGCGGTGCGGCGGTTGAAGTAGCCGGGGATGAACAGCGCCGGCACGAAGCCGAGCTCGGCCATGTGCTGGATGGTGTCGCGATAGGACGGCTCGCCGTCATAGACCGGCACGATCGACAGCTCCATCTGCACCGCGGCGATGCGCGGCAGCACGCCGCGCGCGCCGTCCAACACCCGGCGCTCGGTGCCCTGGGTGTCGATCTTCAGCAGCACCCGATCGTCCGGCCGGGCGTGGCGGGGGAAGATCCGCTCCAGCCGCGCCTGCGACGCCACCTCGGTGCCGACATAGGCCGAACCATCGAGCAGATCCGCCATCTCCGCGGTGAAATCGAGCACCGAGCTCATGTCGCTCTCGCCCGACACCTGCAGCGTCACCGGCGTGTCGCCGTCGCCCAGCGCCAGCCGCGATTCGACCGTCCAGTCCGGATCGCCGGCGGCCGCCGCGGTCAGCGCGGCATGGGCGGCGGACAGCGGCTCGACCGAGACGATCCGCCCGGCATAGCCGCCGCGCCGCAGCCGCCGCGCGTATTGGCCGACATTGGCGCCGACGTCGAACACCAGGGTGATGCCCTGGTGCTCGAGCACCCGGACCAGGTTGCGCGTGTCCTTGGAGACCGGCTCGGGCGGAACGGTGTCGCTCATCGGCCTGCCGGGCTCAGGAGTGAGCCCACTCCCAATACAGCTTGCGGGCCTTGGCGTAGAGCGGCCCGGGCTGCAGGTGCCGGTCCTCCAGCCGGGTGCAGGGCAGCACCTTGGCGAAGTTGCCGGTCTGGAAGATCTCGTCGGCATCCGCCAGCTCGCCTGGCCGGATCGCGCGCTCGACCACCTCGACCCCGTCATGACGCAGCAGCTCGATCACCCGGCGGCGGGTGATGCCGGCCAGGAAGGTGCCGTTCGCCGCCGGGGTGTGCACGGCGCCGTCCTTGGCCATGAAGATGTTGGCGGTGGCGAATTCGGCGACATTGCCGATCGGGTCCAGCATCACCGCATTGGTGAAGCCGCGCTGCTTGGCCTGGCGCATGGCGAAGCCGGATTGCGGGTACAGGCAGGCGGCCTTGGCCAGGGTCGGCGCCATCTCCGGCGACGGCCGGCGCAGCCCCTGGGCGAAGCAGGCACTGTCCTCGCCCGGCTGCGGCAGCGGCGAATCGTAGATCGACAGGCAGAAGCGAGTCGCCGCCGGGTCGGGCTCGATCCAGCCGTCCTCGGCCCAGAACATCGGCCGGATATAGACCGCGGCGTCGGCCGGGAAGCGGCGCAGCCCCTCGCGGGCCAGCGCCTCGATCTCCTCGGCCGGCAAGGTCGCCTCCAGCCCCATGGCCTTGGCCGAGGCCACGGCCCGGACGCAGTGGCGGTCGAGGTCCGGCGCCACGCCTTCGAAGCCGCGGGCGCCGTCGAAGATGATCGAGGCCATCCAGGCGGCATGCGTCAGCGGCCCCATGATCGGCGGATTGCCCTCCTGCCAGGAGCCGTCGAGGAAGGTCCACGCTTGTCTCGCCATGTGTCCGTCCGATCCCGCATCGTTTACCGGCGGAGCATAGGCGAGCGGCCGGGCGGCGCCAACACCACCCGGCAGATGGCCCAGCCCTGCGCCCAGTGCAGGGCCTCAGGCTATTGGCTCGACCAGACGATGCGGGCCTTCCAGGCCACGTCGGACAGCTTCAGCGACTGCTGCGCCTGGTCGCCCGACAGCAGTTTGAGATCGATCCGGTTGGCGCTGATCCGCACCAGTTCGCCGACCAGGAGCTCACCACCGACCGTCCTGGCCACCACCCGGTCGCCGCGCCGCAGCCCGGCTGCCGGCGAGACGACGACGACGTCGCCGTCCCGGTAGATCGGCGCCATGTCGTTGCCGGCGATCTCGAGCGCATAGGCGGTGGGATCGGACAGGTTGGGGAAGTCCACCTCGTCCCACCCCTTGCCGGCCGGGCGGCCCGCATCGTCGAACAGCCCGTTGGCGGCGGCCTGGGCATGGCCGACGACCGGGATGCGGCGGGCCGGCAGGCCCGAACCGTCGTCGATCAGCCGCACGAAGGCGGCGATCGAGCTGCCGGTCGCGTCCAGGATCTTCGAGATGCTTTCGGTCGATGGCCAGCGCAGCTTGCCGTCGCTCGACTGGCGCTTGCTGGGATTGAAGGTCGTGGGGTCGAGTCCCGAGCGGCGTGCGAGGCCGGAGGCGGACAACCCGTTGAGCTTGGCGAGACGATCGA
This sequence comes from Inquilinus sp. YAF38, assembly GCF_052113205.1. NCBI lineage: Bacteria > Pseudomonadati > Pseudomonadota > Alphaproteobacteria > Rhodospirillales > Rhodospirillaceae > Inquilinus > Inquilinus sp. YAF38. Next base: position 54,317 of record NZ_JBFRCU010000021.1, read on the forward strand.
TCGCCGCCCAGATGTCGGCGTGCTTCAGCATGGGACCAATGTCTCCCGGGGGCGTTGCGCCACGTGTAAGAGCGTAATTATTCATAAAACTTACCTAAAAATGAATATGTTTCTTTTCCTAGTACCCTGAGCTCCCCCATGTTGCATCTCGCCTATTCGACAAACGTGGCCCCCACCACACTTGGCATTGTACAAGCGACGCGACCTTTGCGCTATGACCCGAAAGGGATAGGAGAGCGAGTAAGGCGATAGGTTCAGGTTTCCTATGCATGCCCTCTCACCGGCGCGTCCTCGCGTCGCGTGCTTCGCCGCGAGGCACCTGCGCGCTTCGCCGCGGGGCGGTCGTGACAGGCTTTGGTTGGCAGCGGCCTCAGTTGACGCTATCCCTGCGGTCCATGCCCCGACCCATGATCAAGATCGCGATGCCGGCCCTCCTCCTCCGTGCCACCGTTCTTCTCGCCGTCCTCGCCGCGCTGCCTGCCGACGCGGCCACGGTCGACACCATCGCCAAGCAGGCGATCCTGATCGACACCACCACCGACACGGTGCTGATGGAGAAGGCCGCGGACGAGCGCATGCCGACCTCGTCGATGAGCAAGATGATGACGGCCTATCTGGTCTATGACGCGCTGCGCGACGGCCGGATCACGCTCGACACCAAGTTCCCGGTCAGCAAGAAGGCCTGGCAGACCAGCGGGTCGAAGATGTTCGTCCAGATCAACGACACCATTCGGGTCGAGGACCTGCTGCGCGGCCTGCTGATCCAGTCCGGCAACGATGCGGCGGTGGTGCTGGCCGAAGGCCTGGCGGGGTCGGAGACCGCCTTCGCCGACCGCATGAACGAGATGGCGAAGACGCTGGGCATGAACGCCAGCCACTTCGTCACCTCCAACGGCTTGCCCGACCCTGAGCATTATTCGACCGCGCGCGACCTGGCGATCCTGGCCGAGCGGATGATCTCGGACTTCCCGCAATACTATCGCTACGACAGCGAGCGGGAGTTCACCTGGAACAAGATCAAGCAGGGCAACCGCAACCCGCTGCTGTATCGCGATATGGGGGTAGACGGGATCAAGACCGGCCACACCGATTCCGGCGGCTATGGCCTGACCGCGTCGGGCGTGCGCGACGACCGCCGGCTGGTGCTGGTGGTCAACGGGCTGCCCAGCATGCAGTCGCGCGCCGACGAGGGCGCTCGCCTGCTGGAATGGGGCTGGAGCCAGTTCCGCCTGTACCCGCTGTTCAAGGCCGGCGCCACGGTCGACGAGGCGACGGTCTGGCTCGGCACCGAGGACAAGGTGCCGGTGACCGTGGCACAGGACCTGGCCATGACCCTGCAGCCGGCCGATTTCGACAAGATGACGGTCACTGCCCGGTTCCAGGAGCCGATCGAGGCGCCGATCGCCAAGGGCCAGGTGCTGGGCGAGCTCGACATCGCCCCGCCGGAGGGGCCGGTGCGCAAGGTGCCGTTGGTCGCCGCCCAGGACATGCCGGAGGCGTCGATCTTCCGTGCCCTCGGGATGAAGATCGGCCTGCTGCTGGGCCTCTGAGCGGAAGGCCCCAGCAGGCGGCGCTTTCGATCAGGTCGACGTCGCCTTCGGTCAATAACTCGCGCCTCCGCCGCGTAGCATCGCCTGCATCCGAGCCCGTCCGAACAGAGACGGGCCGCAGGCGAGGACCAACCGGCGGATGCCAGCGACCGCGGCCAACCCGACATCCCCGTCCGACCGGACGATCGCGACACCGCTGCGGCTGCACCGCGAGGCGGTGCGGGCGGAGTGGACCGACTACAACGGCCATCTCAACGACGGCTACTATGCCGTCATCTTCAGCCACGCCACCGACGCCTTCCTCGAGTTCGCCGGCATCGACACCGCCTATCGGGCGCGCAGCCGGCGCACCGTCTTCACCGGCGAGATGAAGATCCGCTACCGGCGCGAGGCGCACGCCGGCGACGAGGTGGCGATCGAGACCCGGCTGGGCGCGATGGATGCCAAGCGCTTCACCCTGCACCACGTCATGCGTCTCGCCGCGGACGGCACCGTGCTGGCCGAGAGCGAGGTGCTGAACCTGTCGATCGACGCGACCGTCCCGAAGGTCGCCCCGTTCGAGGCCGAGATCCACGACCGCTTGAGCGAGATCCGCGCCGCCCATGAGGCCGGTGCGGAGGACGAGAAGGGCTGACAACGCCCGCCGTTCCCATGAGGACAGACAGGAGGCAATGATGAACGCGAGACGTTTCCTTTTCGCCGCGGCGATCGCCGCGCTGGTGCCCGCCGGGGCCGCCCTGGCCGACGACGCGGCCTGCAAGACCATCAAGCTGTCGGATGTCGGCTGGACCGACATCACCTCGACCACCGCCCTCGCCAGCACCGTGCTGACCGGGCTGGGCTATGAGCCCAACGTCAACATGCTGTCGGTCGCGGTCACCTTCGAATCGCTCAAGAACAACCAGGTGAACCTGTTCCTCGGCAACTGGATGCCGTCGCAGACCGAGATGGTCGACCCTTATCTGAAGCAGGGGGTCGAGCTGGTCGGCACCAATCTCGACGACGCCAAGGTGACGCTGGCGGTCAACCACGAGGCCTATGAGGCCGGGGTCAAGGACTTCGCCGACCTGCAGAAATTCGCCGACAAGTTCGGCAAGTCGATCTACTCGATCGAGCCCGGATCCTCGGCCAACAAGAACCTGTCGACCATCATCGGGAAGAACGAGTTCGGCCTCGGCGGCTGGAACCTGGTCGAGGCCAGCGAGCAGGCGATGCTGGCCCAGGTCGACCGGGCCGCGCGGCGCGGCGAATGGGTGGTGTTCCTGGGCTGGGCGCCGCATCCGATGAACATCAAGTACAAGATCGACTACCTGACCGGCGGCGACGCCTATTTCGGCCCGAACTACGGCGGCGCCACGGTGCGCACACTGGCCAACCAGAAATGGCTGTCGGGCTGCCCGAACCTGCAGAAATTCGCCAAGCAGCTGGTGTTCGACCTGAACACCGAGAACCAGATGATGTCGATGATCCTGGACGGCGGCCTGGAGCAGAACGCCGCCGCCCGAAAATGGCTGGGCGAGCACCCCGAGCTGCTGACCAAGTGGCTCGACGGCGTCACCACCATCGACGGCAAGCCGGGGCTGGATGCCGTGAAGGCGTCGCTGAAGAGCAGCTGAGATTGCGGACCGGCCGGCGCCGCCTCGGCGGCTCCGTCCGGCCGCCGATCAGTACACCCGCTCTTTCGGCGGAATCGGCGCGACCTCGTTGGACAGCGGCTGCATATGGACCGGCCGATAGTCCAGCCGGACCTCGCCCGTCTCGTCCAGCCCCGCCAGGCTGTGCTTCAGCCAGGCCGCGTCGTCCCGCTTCGGATAGTCCTCGCGGGCATGGGCGCCGCGGCTCTCGGTCCGGCTGATCGCCGAATGCAGGCTGACCACCGCCTGCTGCAGCATGTTGTCCAGCTCCAGCGCCTCGGCCAGATCGGTGTTGAACACCATCGACCGGTCTGTCAGGCCGAGATCGGCTCGCATCGGGCCCGCGGTCTCTTCCAGCTTGCCGAGTCCTTCCTGCATCAGCGGCCCGTCGCGGAACACCGCGCAGTGCCGCTGCATGATGCGCTGCATCGCCAGCCGGATCTCGCCGGCGCCGGTGCCGCCCTTGGCGTGGCGCACGCGGTCCAGCCGCGCGATGGCCTTGTCGGTCGCCGCCGCCGGCAGCGGGGCGTGCGACTCTCCCGGCCGCAGCGTCGCCACGGCCCGCTGCGCCGCCGCCCGGCCGAAGACGATGATGTCGAGCAGCGAGTTCGAGCCCAGCCGGTTGGCGCCGTGCACCGACACGCAGGCGGCCTCGCCGATCGCCATCAGCCCCGGCACAACCGTTTCCGGGTCGCCGCCGCGCAGTGTCGTCGCCTCGCCATGCAGGTTGGTCGGCACGCCGCCCATGTTGTAGTGCACGGTCGGCAGCACCGGGATCGGCTCCTTGGTCACGTCGACCCCGGCGAAGATCTTCGCCGTCTCGCTGATGCCCGGCAGCCGCTCGTGCAGCACCTCGGCGCCAAGATGCTCGAGATGCAGCAGGATGTGGTCCTTCTGCGGGCCACAGCCGCGCCCTTCGTTGATCTCGATCGTCATCGACCGGCAGACCACGTCGCGCCCGGCCAGGTCCCGCGCCGTCGGGGCGTAGCGCTCCATGAAGCGCTCGCCCTCGGAATTGGTCAGGAAACCGCCCTCGCCCCGCGAGCCCTCGGTGATCAGGCAGCCGGAGCCATAGATGCCGGTCGGGTGGAACTGGGTGAACTCCATGTCGGCCAGCGGCAACCCGGCGCGCAGCGCCATGGCGTTGCCGTCGCCGGTGCAGCTGTGCGCGGCGGTGCAGGAGAAGTAGACCCGGCCGTAGCCGCCGGTCGCCAGCACGGTGCGATGGGCACGGAAGCGGTGCAGCGTGCCGTCCTCGACATTCCAGGCCAGCAGGCCGCGGCAGGCGCCGTCCTCGTCCATCAGCAGGTCGAGCGCGACATACTCGACGAAGAACTCGGTCCGGTGCTCCAGGCATTGCTGGTACAGGGTGTGCAGGATGGCGTGGCCGGTGCGGTCGGCGGCGGCGCAGGTCCGCCGGGCCATCTGCTTGCCGTAGTTCAGGGTCTGGCCGCCGAAGGCGCGCTGGTAGATCAGGCCGTCGGCGGTGCGCGAGAACGGCACGCCGAACCGCTCCAGTTCCAGCACCGCCGGCCCGGCCTCGCGGCACATGTATTCAATCGCGTCCTGGTCGCCAAGCCAGTCGGAGCCCTTGACGGTGTCGTACATGTGGAAGCGCCAGTTGTCGCCGTCGCCCATGTTGCCGAGCGACGCCGCCATGCCGCCCTGGGCCGCCACGGTGTGACTGCGGGTCGGGAACACCTTGGTGACGCAGGCCGTCTTCAGCCCGGACGCGGCCATGCCGAGCGCCGCGCGCAGCCCGGCACCGCCGGCCCCGACGATCACCACGTCGTAGCTGTGGTCGATGATGGCGTAGGACTCGGTCATGACGATGCTCCGGAGGATCGGGCCCTGACCGTCAGCGCCAAGGCGAGGTCGATGGCGAGCGCCAGGGCCGCGGCGGTGCCGCCGATCACGAACAGGATGCGGTAGTCGCCGCCGGTGCGGTCGAACAGGGCGGCCAGGCCATAGGCCGCCCCGGCCTGGAACAGGGCGAACATCGTGGTCGCCCGCCCCCAGGCGGCGCGCTGCGCCTCGGCGCCATGCGGGATCAGCTCATGGATGCGGCCCAGCACCAGCGGCACGATGCCCGGGGTGAAGCCGCCGATGACGATGCAGGAGACGATCAGGGCCGCAGGGGCCGTGGTGACGGCCGGCAGAGCCGCCGCCACCGCCTGAACCAGGAACGCCACGCGTAGCGCCGGCCCGAAGCCGGCCCGATCGGCCAGGTGGCCGGTCAGCAGCGGCCCGGCCACCGCGCCAAGCCCGTACAGCACCCAGTATTGCGACCCGGCGGCGATCCCCTGGCCCAGGCCGCGAGCCACGAAATCGACGACGAAGACCATGTGCGGCACCAGGGCGACAGCGTTGAGGCCGTATTGCAGCATCAGCACCGGAATGGCGGCGGACTGCCGAGGCCGTGTGGCACCCGCCCCGGCATGGGACGCCACGGCAGGGTCGGCCTTCGGCCAGTTCGGCCAGGCGACCAGGGTCAGCACGCCGGACAGAGCCGCCAGCCCGAGCCAGCTCTCGCGCGGGCCCTGCTGCAGCAGCAGCGGCACCAGCGTGCCCGAGGCGGCGATGCCGAGGCCGACGCCGGCGAAGATCACGCCGCCGACCAGGCCGCGCTTGCCCGGCGCGGTGTGCGGCAGGATGGCCGAGGCGGCGAGCACCATGATGACGCCGCCGCTGAACCCGGCCAGGAACCGCCAGGCGAAGAACCAGGCGAAGGCCACCGGCATGGCGCAGGCGAGGCAGGACAGGGTGGCCAGCAACATGGTGCCGCGCAGCGCCCGGATCGAACCGGTGCGGGCGGCCAGCGGCCGCGCCGCCAGGGCGCCGGCAAGATAGCCGGCCAGGTTGGCGGCGCCGAGATAGATCACATCCGACGGGCTGAACCATTCCGCGGCGATCAGCGCCGGAATGAGCGGGGTATAGGCGAAGCGGGCCAGGCCGAGCCCGACCAGCGAGGCGCAGAGCCCAGCGGCGGCGAAGCGCCAGGCCTGCCCGGCTTCCTGCTTGGGATGAAGGGCGTGGCCATGGTGACCGGACCGATGGGGTGTCGCGCTCATGACCAGAAGCTAGGCGCGTCATCTCACCAGCGGGAGTGATTAGTTCAGATGGAAGCCATCATGATCGGCGATGGCTTCGCACCAGCGCCAGCGGCTCCGCCATTCTCGCCGCCAGGGGTGACGGCCGCGCGATTCGCAGGAAGGCGGACAGGGCGCTGGACGGGTGTGCGTCGATGCGGCGGACGAAGACGGTGTCGACCCGCTCGGTCCAGGCCGGCGGGCGGAAGGCCTTGATCCGCCGGTCGCGCAGGGCCTGGGTGACCACGCCCTTCGGCAGCAGCGAGATCCCCATGCCGGCGGCGACGCAGCCGATGATGCCGTCCAGCGTGCCGATCTCGATCACCTTGACCTTGACGATGCCCTGGGCGGCCAGGACGCTTTCCAGCCGCTGCCGGTAGGCGCAGTCGGAGCGGAAGGCGACGATCTTCAGCCCGGCGAGCGCCCCGAAATCGTCGAGCCCCGTCACCGCCGGGCCGGCGATGATCGCCATCTCCTCGGCGAAGATGGTCTCCGCCTCGAGCTCGGGGTGATCGACCGGCCCGGCGACGAAGGCGCCGTCCAGCTCGCGCGCGATCACCGCCCGGGTCAGCCACGGCGTGGTGCCCGTGGTCAGCGACAGGTCGACATCGGGATGAGCCTGGGTGAAGGCGGCCAGCACGTCCGGCAGCCGCAGCCCCGCCGTGGTCTCCATGCTGCCGATCGACAACGGCCCACGCGGCGTGCCGTCATCCTGCGCCGCCCGCTTGGCCTGGCGGATCAGGTCCGCGATCTGGACCGCGAAGGGGCGCAGGCGCTGGCCGGCTGCGGTCAGGACGACGCCACGGCTGTGCCGCTCGAACAACGGCACACCCAATTCCTCCTCCAGCGCCCGGATCCGGGCGGTGACGTTGGACTGGACCGTGTTGAGCTCGGCCGCCGCCCGGCCGATGCCGCCGGTGCGGGCCACCGCTTCGAACACCCTGAGATCCCGATCATTCACGATGCGCCCCGCGAGCCGCGTCCGGAGAAAACCCCACGATTGTAGCGGAGGAGGCCGCCATCCGGCGACATGGACTCCTGATTACCAAAACGTAAGTACGCCGCCATCGGCCTTGCTCCTACTCTCTCGGCCGGGTCAAACGCCCGCGGCACCGTCTCGGCGTGCAACGGTCCGGCGGGAGCAAAGCTCTCTCGGCGTGGTCCGTTCGTCACGCCAGCGATCCGCTGTCCGAGAGCCTGCCCATGCAGATCCTTCTGATCGAAGACGATCCCGAGACCGCCCAGCACATCATCGGCTCGCTGCGCGAGGCCGACCACACGGTCGAGCACAGCCTGACCGGAACCGATGGGCTGGCCCGCGCCGCAGCCGCCCGTCAGGGCTGCGGTCCCCGGCTGCTGATCATCGACCGCATGCTGCCGGACATCGACGGGATCACCCTGGCCCGCCGGCTGCGCGGCGAAGGCAGCACGGTGCCGATCCTGTTCCTGACCACGCTGAGCGGCGTCAGCGACCGGGTCGAAGGGCTGAATGCAGGCGGCGACGACTACCTGGTCAAGCCCTTCGCCCTGGCCGAGCTGCTGGCCCGGATCGAGGCCCTGACCCGCCGCGCCGGCACCGCCGCGGTCGAGACCGTGCTGCGCGTCGCCGATCTCGAGATCGACCTGCTGAAGCGCACCGCCACCCGCGCCGGCCAGGCGATCGACCTGCAGCCCCGCGAATTCAAGCTGCTGGAGTACCTGATGCGGCACTCCGGCCAGATCGTCACCCGGACCATGCTGCTGGAGCATGTGTGGGAGTTCCATTTCGAGCCGCAGACGACGGTGGTGGAGACCCATATCAGCCGGCTGCGCGGCAAGATCGACCGCGGCTTCGACGCGCCCCTGCTCGACACCGTCCGCGGCGTTGGATACTGCCTCCGTGATCCTGGCTAGGCTCGTCAGAACCGCGACGTTCCGGCTGGCGGCCGGCTTCGCCGCGCTGTTCAGCGTCTCGATCATCGCGGTGTCCAGCATCGTCTATGTGGCGATGACGCGGTATTCCGACCAACAGATCGATCTCTCGATCAGCGCGGAGGTGAAGACCATCCGGGATTCGCTGGCCGGCGCCTCCGCCCCCGAGATCGTCAAGGCGATCAACGACCGCCTCACCGATATCGACCCCGACTATTTCTACTATGCGCTGCAGGACGCCGAAGGTGGCGTGCTGGCTGGCAACCTGCGGCCGTTGCCGGCCGCGACCGGCTGGGCAGACATCCCGTTGAAGACGACCGACGGCGACGGCAACCGCGAGCGCCACATCATTCGCGGCCTCGGCGTCGACCTGACGCCGGAGCTGCGCCTGTTCATCGGCCGCGACACCCACGACCTGGACGAGCTGCAGGAGGGCATCACCAGCTTCTTCCTGGCCGGTGCGGCCGCGACGGTGCTGCTGGCGCTGGCCGGCGGCCTGGTGCTGAGCGCCCGATTCCTGCGCCGGGTGGAGGCGGTGAACACCGCCGCGCGCCACATCATGGACGGTCATTTGAACGAGCGGGTGCCGAGCCGCGGCAAGGCCGACGAGTTCGACCGCCTGGCCGCCAACCTCAACGCCATGCTGGACCGCATCCAGCAGCTGATGCAGGGGCTGCACCAGGTTTCCAGCGACATCGCCCACGACCTGCGCACACCGTTGTCGCATATGCGCCAGCGGCTGGAGCTGGCCCGGCTCAAGGCCACCTCGGCCGCCGATTACGATGCCGCGGTGGAGCGGGCAGTGGCCGATATCGACGGCATCCTCGGCGTCTTCGCGGCGCTGCTGCGGATCGCCCAGATCGAGGCCGGCGCGCGGCGCGAGGGCTTCGCCCCGCTCGATCTGTCGGGGGTGTTCGAGACCATCATCGACACCTATGGCCCGGTCGCGGACGATTCCGGCCACCGCCTGACCGGCACGGTCGCGCCCGGCCAGCGGATCCGCGGCGACCGCCAGCTCCTGACCCAGATGCTGGCCAATCTGGTGGAGAACACGATCCGCCACACCCCGCCCGGCACCGGGATCACGGTATCGCTGGCGCCTGGGCCCGATGGTCCGGTCGGACAGGTGCGCGACACCGGCCCCGGCATCCCGGAGGCGGCGCAGCAGAAGGTGTTCCAGCGCTTCTTCCGGCTCGACGCCAGCCGGATGACCCCCGGCAGCGGCCTCGGCCTCAGCCTTGTGGCGGCGGTGGCCCAGTTGCACGAGATCCGGCTGGCCCTGTCGGACAACCGCCCCGGCCTGGCGGTGACACTGGATTTCAGCGAGGCGTCCAAGGTGGTATCGACAATGAAGCCCGGGACGGATGGACGGCGTTCCCGCCCAGCAGCCGACCAGCCATCCGCGATCGGCTCCGCCCCGGCGCCGCTGCGTCGCCCATAGCCACGCCGTCGCACCGGCGATATGCTCCTAACGCGCTGGACGGCCGGGCTTTTCCGGCCGCCCGACCGGAACGGCGATGCATTTTACCGGCGAGACCCTGTCCCATTCCCTGCTGCCCGGCCACGACCCCTGGCTGGTGGCGCTCGCCATCCTGGTCGCGGTGCTCGCCTCCTTCGTCGCCTTCGATCTCGGCCAGCGCATCCGCGTCGCCCGCGGCTCGGCGCGGCTGCTGTGGCTGGCCGGCGGCGCCGTGGCCATGGGCGGCGGCATCTGGTCGATGCATTTCATCGCCATGCTGGCCCTGCACCTGCCGGTCGGCGTCGCCTACGACCTGCCGCTGACCCTGCTGTCGCTGCTGCTCGCCGCGGTGGCGACCGGTGCCGGCCTCACCGTGGCCACGCTCGGCCAGGCGGCGCCGGGCGCAACCGCACGCCCGGCGTCCCCGTTGCCGCTGCTGGCCGGCGGCCTGTGCCTGGGGCTCGGCATCGCCGGCATGCATTATGTCGGCATGGCCGCGATCCTGGCCCCCGGCCGCGTCGTCTACGACCCGGCCGCCCTGATCCTGTCGGTGCTGGTCGCCCTGATCGCGGCCACCGCGGCGCTGCATCTGGCCCTGTCCGATATCGGGCGTATCCGGCGGATCCTGGCCGCCCTGGTGATGGGGGCCGCGATCAGCGGCATGCACTTCATCGGCATGGCGGCGGCGCGGTTCGTCCCCGATCCCGCCGCCCGGGCCGAGGTCGCGGGCATCCCGGTGCCGCCGACGATCCTGGCCGGGCTGATCGCCGCGGCCGCCATCGTCGTCTTCGCCCTGGCCGCGATCGCCACCCGGCTGGACCGCCGGATCTCGGAGCTGCAGGCCCGGCGCCAGCTCGACGTGCTGGACGAGCGCCACGCCGCCACCCTGAACGCGCTGCCGATGCCGCTGGCGCTGATCGACGAGCGCGGCACCATCCTGACCGCGAATCCGCCCTGGCAATGGCCGGGCGAGCGCGAGCGCTTCGTCGGTGGCGGCTCCCGCCCCGGCGAGGATTATTTCGCGTTGTGCGGCGGCTCCGGCGCGGCCGGCGCCGAGGTGCGGGTGCATCTCGCCGGCGTGGTCCTGGGCATCCGGCCGGCGGCCCCGGTGGAATACGTGATCGGCGCCGGTGCAGCCGGCCGGACCATCCGCCTGCTGGCGGCCCCGATCGCCGAGGGCCGGGCCGCCGGTGCCGTGGTGGCGCATCTCGACATCACCGCCGAGCGGGTGGCCGAGCTGCRCATGCGCGATGCGATGCAGACGGTCGAGGCGGCGGACAACGCCAAGACCACCTTCCTGGCTCATATGAGCCACGAGCTGCGCACGCCGCTCAACGCCATCCTCGGCTTTTCGGAGCTGATCCGGGACGCGCATCTCGGGCCGCTGCCGGAGCGCTACCGCGGCTATGCCGAGGACATCCACCGCTCGGGCCAGCACCTGCTGGCCCTGGTCAACGACGTGCTGGACCTGTCACGGGTCGAATCCGGCCGGATCGAGCTGCAGCCGGAGCCTGTCGACCTGGGCAGCGACATTCAGGATGCGGTCAGCCTGGTGGCGCAGCGCGCCGAGGCCCACGGCATCACCATCGAGCAGCACGTGGCGCGCGACCTGCCGCTGCTGAGCGCCGACCCGCTGCGGCTGCGCCAGATCCTGATCAACCTGCTGACCAATGCCGTGAAGTTCACGCCCGATGGCGGCAGCGTCACCATCGACGCCGTCGCCGTGGCCCGGTCGGTCCGCATCACCGTGGCCGATACCGGCATCGGCATGACCGAGCAAGAGATCGCCCTTGCGTTGGAGCCGTTCCGCCAGGCACGCAAGCTGTCGCGCCGGCCGCGCGAAGGATCGGGTCTCGGGCTGCCACTGGCAAAGGCCCTGGTCCAGAGCCATGGCGGCATGCTGATGATCGACAGCAAGCCCGAGGTCGGTACCCGCATCACCATCCTGCTGCCGACCGGCACGGAAGCAGTGAGCGAGGAGGCCGGCAGCGGGGCCGTGATCGAGCCCCCGCCGCTCAGCATCGGCCGCCCGGTCAGTCGGCGACGTTGACCATCGCCTGGAACACCCGCCAGGCGACCTCGACCGTGACACCGCCCGCCCGCGCGCCCGCTGCCAGCATGCCGGCGGTCGGCTTGGTCGGAACCGTGGTGATGCCGGGGTCGCCCATCGCCGTCACCATGTCGAGGGCATAGGTCATCGGGGTCTTCAGTTCGACCACCGTGAGATTATTCGTCATCGCAATGTCGCCCATTTTGGGCACTCCCCTGTGTTTAATGCCAAGCAACGTTGCAAGGGCCGTGCCAAGTGGCCCAACCGGCCTCGTCGGCATCGGGCCATGGATGAGACTCGGGTCATTGGGGCTGTATTGGATTTATCTTCCGAATTATCCCACTGAATGGGAATTTTCGATCCAAGCCAGATTGCGAACCTGTTGCGACACTCGCAATTTGCAACGCGCGACCACATACGATTCGCATTCTGCAACGCTCACGATCCACCGATCGGACCTCGCGATTGACGGCCGGGGACCGCTTCCCTAGGGTCGCCCGCCATGACCATCTACAAGATCTGCAGCGCTGCGGAATGGGCGGCGGCCGAGGCCGCCGGCACCTATCGCGGCTCCGCCGTCGACCACCAGGACGGCTTCATCCACTTCTCGACCGCCGAGCAGGCCGAGGAGACCGCGTTCCGCCACTTCGCCGGCCAAGCCGGGCTGGTGCTGGTGGCGATCGACCCGGACACGCTGGGCGATGCCCTGCGCTGGGAGGCGTCGCGTGGCGGGGCCCTGTTCCCGCATCTCTATGCCGAGCTGCCGCTGACCGCGGTGCAGGGCGTGGCGCCGCTGCCGCTGGTCGACGGCCGCCACGTCTTCCCGCCGCAGCTGTTCCCGACCGTCGCCGCCCCGTGAGCCGCCTGTTCGCCCTGGCCGCGCCGGTGCTGAAGGCGCTGCCGCCCGAGATGGCGCACCGGGCCACCATCACCGCGCTGAAACTGGGCCTCGGGCCTGTCGCCGGCGGGCCCGACGACCCGGTCCTGGCGGTGACGCTGTGGGGCCGCGATTTCGCCAACCCGATCGGACTCGCCGCCGGTTTCGACAAGGATGCCGAGGTGGTGGACCCGATGCTGCGGCTGGGCTTCGGCTTCGTCGAGATCGGCAGCGTCACGCCGCGGGCCCAGCCCGGCAATCCGCGGCCGCGGGCGTTCCGGCTGCCCGACCAGCAGGCGCTGATCAACCGCTACGGCTTCAACAACCGCGGCCATGCCGCCGCCGTGGCCCGGCTGGAGGCGCGACGGCTCAACGGCGCTGCCGCCCTTGGTCTCCTGGGCATCAATGTCGGCCGCAACAAGGACAGCCGCGACCCGGACGCCGACTATGCCGCCGGCATCCGCGCCTTTGCCCGGCTGGCCGACTACCTTGTCGTCAACATCTCCTCACCGAACACGCCGGGGCTGCGGGCGATGCAGAGCCGCGAGCCGCTACAGCGCCTGCTGGCCGCCGCCACCGCGGCGCGGGCCGACGGCACGGCGCGGCCGCCGATCCTGGTCAAGATCGCCCCCGACCTGACGCCGGAGGACCTGGAGGATGTCGCCGAGGTGGCGCTGGCCTCCGGCATCGACGGGCTGATCGTGTCCAACACCACCATCGCCCGCCCGGCCGGGCTGCCGCCGGACCTGGCCGGCGAGCCCGGAGGGCTGAGCGGCAAGCCGCTGATGCAGCCTTCGACCGCGGTGCTGCGGCGGATGGCGAAGCTGGTGGCCGGCCGGCTGCCGCTGGTCGGGGTCGGCGGCGTGGCCAGCGGCGCCGACGCCTATGCCAAGATCCGCGCCGGCGCCAGCCTGGTGCAGTTGTACACCGCCCTGGCCTATCGCGGCCCCGGCCTGGTCGGCGAGATCAAGCGCGATCTGGCCGGCCGGCTGCGCGCCGACGGCTTCCGCTCGGTCGCCGAGGCGGTCGGCGCCGACCTGCGCTAGCCGCCCGGCCGGTAGCGCAGCCCGTCGAGCACCAGCCGCAGCAGCCGGCCGGCACGCTGGCGCCAGTCCGGCTGGCCCGCGATCGCCCAGATGCTGGCGGCCGCCGCCAGCAGCACGTCGTCGGCATCGGCGTCGGCCCGGATCACTCCGGCCTTGGCGCCGGCGTCCAGCAGCAGGGTCAGCGCCTGCGCGATCCGTGCCTTGGCACGGGCCAGGTCCCCGGTGTCGGAATCCCGGACCCGGGTCAGGGCCTCGGCCATGCCGCGCTTGGCCGCGACCATGGCGGCGTAGCGGTCCATCCAGTCGGTCAGCGCGGCCTCCGGCGGCAGCTGGCGCAGCAGCGTCTCGGCGGCCTCGCACAGTCGGTCGATCTCATTGCGATACACGGCCTCGACCAGCGCCTCGCGCGTCGGGAAGTGGCGGTAGAGCGTGCCGATGCCGACCCCGGCCTTGGCCGCCACGGCCGACAGCGTGACCTCGCCCTCGACCGCGCCGAACAGCTCCGCCGCCGCCGCCAGCAGCCGCTCGCGGTTGCGCCGGGCGTCGGCGCGCCCAATCGTCTCCTGTTGCCCGTCCGCCCCGCCCGCTGCCGTCACGCCGCTAGCCTCCATCCGGTCGCCATGCAGTCTGCATCATATGGGGCGCCGGTTGAAAACGGAGAGCCCTCCGATTAAATGAGCGAAACGGAGGATCCTCCGCTTCAACCCCGACGAGGACGACATGTCAGGCAAGGTCTGGTTCATCACCGGCACATCGAAGGGGCTCGGCCGGGCCTGGGCGGAGGCGGCGCTGGCCCGCGGCGACCAGGTCGCGGCGACGGCCCGCGACATCTCCAGCCTCTGCAGCCTGGTGCATGCCTACGGCGCCCAGGTCGCGCCGATCCGGCTGGACGTGACCGACCGGGCGGCGGTGTTCGCGGCGGTGGCGACGGCGCAGGAGCGGTTCGGCCGGCTGGACGTGGTGGTCAACAACGCCGGCTACGGCCTGCTCGGCGCGGTCGAGGAGGTCAGCGAGGCGCAGGCCCGGGCGCAGATCGAGACCAACCTGTTCGGCGCGCTGTGGGTGACCCAGGCGGCGCTGCCGATCCTGCGGGCGCAGCGGTCGGGCCACATCATCCAGGTGTCCTCGGTCGGCGGCGTCAACGCCTTCCCGATGCTGGGCCTGTACCACGCCTCGAAATGGGCGCTGGAGGGGATGAGCCAGGCACTGCAGGGCGAGCTGGCCGGCACCGGCGTCAAGGTCACGCTGGTCGAGCCCGGCGGCTATGCCACCGAATGGAAAGGCGATTCGATGGTCCATGCCGAGCCGATCCCTGCCTATGACGAGATCCGCGCCGGGCGGCTGCTGCGCTGGCGCGACGCCGAATTCGCCGATCCGGGTGCGAGCGGCCCGGCCATCCTGCGCATCGTCGATGCCGCCGAGCCGCCGCTGCGGGTGTTCTTCGGCCCGCACAATCTGGAGGTGACGCGGGCAGAGTATGAAAGACGCCTCGCCGGCTGGGAGCAGTGGCAGGATGTCGCCGGCCTGGCGGTCGGCCGCTGATCGCTTAATCGCCGGCAAGGCGGCGCTGGTAGACGGCGAGATGAGTCGCGGCCAGGGCGAGCAGCGGGGTGTCGATCCCGGCGGCCCGGCCGCGGACCAGCAGGTCGCTGATGATCTGGTCGGCCTCGATCGGTGCGCCCTGCTGCAGGTCGCGATACATCGACGAGGTGCGAGCGGCCCCCGGCTCGGTCAGGAACGCCCGGGTGGTGGCCAGCAAGGCGCTGCCGGGCGGCGTCCCGACCGCACTGACCACCGCCACCACCTCGTCGAGGAAGCGGCCGGCGAAATCGGCGCCGCCGGGCGCGGCCACGACCTCGCCGGTGCTGCCGCGCATCAGGCAGGTGATGCCGCCCAGCGCCGCCAGCATCACCCATTTCTGCCACATCTCGCGCTCGATCTCTTGTGTCAGCCGGGCGTCGAAGCCGGCGCCGCGCAGCACCGAATCGAGCCGGTCGGTGCGGCCCGAAGGGGTGCCGTCACGCTCGCCATAGGCTAGCTCGTGGAAGCCGGCCAACTGGACGATCCGGCCTTCGGCATCGACCGTGCCGGCGATCTTGCAGACGCCGCCGAGCACCGCAGCGGAGCCGAAGCGCGCCGACAGCAGATCCATGTGCCGCATGCCGTTCAGCAGCGGCAGGATCATCGTCTCCGGCCCGACGGCGGGGGCGAGGTCGGCCATCGCCCCGGCCAGGCCATAGGCCTTCACCCCCAGCAGCACCGCGTCATAAGGGCCGTCGACCGCATCGGCGGTGACCAGCCGCGGCGCCAGGGTGGCGTCGCCATGCGGGCTGACGATGCGCAGGCCGTCCGCCCGCAGCGCGGCGGCACGGCCGGGCCGCACCAGGAAGGTCACGTCGCGGCCGGCCTGGGCCAGCCGGCCGCCGAAATACCCGCCGGTCGCGCCGGCGCCGACAACCAACAGACGCATCGCTTGCTCCGTTCTGCCCGTGGCCCGAGCCCGGGCGGTCATGCCCCTCCCGGCCAAGCTGGGATCCGCCCCGCCGGATGTAAAGGCATTGCCTGGGCTGCAAATCGCGGGGTGGACGGCGCCCCGCCCGGGTGCAATGACTCGAATCCTTGTCGGCCCAAGGGGAGCTCACCGGTCCATGGATACGCGCGGCATCAACGATATCGGCGCTTCGATCGACACCGCGGTCGAGGCCATCGCGCCCGGCCTGGTCGAGGTACGGCGCGACATCCATGCCCATCCGGAGATCGGCTTCGAGGTGCAGCGCACCGCCGGCGTGGTGGCGGCGGAGCTCGACAAGCTGGGCATCCCCTACCGCACCGGGATCGGCCGCACCGGCATCGTCGCCGAGATCGAGGGCGGCGCCCCCGGCCCCTGCCTGCTGATCCGCGCCGACATGGATGCGCTGCCGATCCACGAGATGACCGGCCTGCCCTTCGCCAGCACCGTGCCCGGCAAGATGCATGCCTGCGGCCACGACATCCACACCGCGACGCTGATCGGCGTCGGCGCCGTGCTGAAGGACCTGGCGCCGCGGCTGCGCGGCACCGTGCGGCTGGTGTTCCAGCCGGCCGAGGAGACGCCGGAGAGCGGCGCCGCCGCGATGATCGCCGACGGCGCGGCGGACGGCGCCGACCTGGCGCTGGCCTTCCACAACAGCCCGACCATGCCGACCGGGCAGTTCGGCTACCTGCGCGGCGCCAGCACCGCCTCGGCCGACACCTTCGACATCACCGTCCGCGGCCGGTCCGGCCATGCGGCGCGGCCGCAGGACGCCGCCGACCCGATCGTCGCCGCGGCCTATCTGGTGACCCAACTGCAGACCGTGGTGTCGCGCACCATCGACCCGGCCCAGGGCGCGGTGGTGACGGTCGGCAGCATCGCCGGCGGCGCCACCCACAACATCATCCCCGACACCTGCACCCTGCGCGGCACGGTGCGGGCCCGGTCGCCCGAGGCGCGGGCGGCGGCGGAGGCGGCCATCCGCCGGATCGTGCAGGGCATCGCCCTGACCCAGGGCGTGACCTGCGAGCTCGACTACCAGCTGGGCGTACCGCCGCTGATGAATCACGGCCGCGTGCTGGAGGCGTCGGTCGCCGCGGTGCGGGCGCAGTTCGGCGACGTTGTGCATGAGACCGCGCCCGGCTTCGGCGCCGAGGATTTCGCCTTTTTCTCCGAGCGGGTGCCGTCCTTCCATCTGCGGGTCGGCGCCGCCCAGCCGGGACGCCACGACCACCTGCACAACTCCGACTACCAGCCGGACGAGCGCTGCATCGGCCTGGGCGCCGCCGCCCTGGCCCGCAGCGCGGTCGAGCTGCTGTCCTGATCAGGCGGCGGCCTGGGCGATCGCGAAGCTGTCCTCGAGCAGGCGGTAACGGGAGATCAGCCCGTCGCGCGCGGTGAGGTCGATGACGAACTCGCTGCGCATGATCCGCCCGGTGCGCCTGGCCCGCGCTTCCAGCTCGCCGGCGGCGAAGGCGCGGTCGCCCTCGGCGGCGATGGCGGTGATGTCGAAGCGGATCGGTTCGATCCCGTCCCACAGGGCGCGGACGAAATCGGCGACGCCCGCCCGGCCGCTGCGGTGCCCGATCCACGGCACGCGGTCGACCGCGCCCGGAATGTCCCAGTCGGCATCTTCGGTGAACAGCGCGGCCACGGCCTCCGGCGTCGCCCGCGACCGCATCGCCGTCAGATAGCGTTCGAGCGTCGCCCGGGCCCCGCCGCCGGCCGCCGCCTCGCCGCGCAGGATGCGGATGCGGTCGCGGTCGGCGCTGGTGAAGTCGGGGTCGACATAGATGTGGATGCTGCGGATCAGCGTGCCCGCGAACTTGAACACATCGCAGAACCGGCCCTGCGACACCACCCCATCCGGCCAGCGCAGGCCGCTGCGGGTGACGCCGGCCTCGGTGCCCTCGACCACGATGGTGTCGCCGGCGACGATAATGTGCAGCCCGGGAATGTCGTGCTCCAGGCTCTCCAACTCGGCCGCCAGCCGGGCGCCGAACTCGGCCACCGCCGCCTTGCCCCGGGTCAGGCCGAATTTCGGGAAGACCAGCTCGACATCCTCGGTGAACAGGTCGAGCCAGGCCGGATCGCGGCTGTCGGCACCGCGGAAATAGGCATCGATCACCTTCAGCCGGGCTTCCGTCAGGTCGGGATCGGGCACAGGGCCGGTCGTCATCTCGGATCTCCGGAATTCGGTAATTCTGACTACAGAATGATTGTCGGGTTGCACCATGGCCGTCAAGAGAATTATGTAAATGCAACTACAGAAAGGAATCTGGATGGCGACGCGAGGCCGGCCGCGCGGCTTCGACCGCGACACGGCGCTGCGGCGTGCGATCGAGGTGTTCTGGGCCAAAGGCTATGAAGGAGCGCAACTGGTCGACCTGACCGCGGCGATGGGCATCAACCCGCCCAGCTTCTATGCCGCCTTCGGCTCCAAGGAGGCGCTGTTCCGCGAGGCGCTCGACCGCTACCTGGCCACCGACGGCGCCGGCAGCATGCAGGCGCTGGAAACCCACACGACGGCCCGGAGGTCGATCCTCGGCATGCTGACGGCGAGCGCCGAGATCGCCCTCGCCTCGCCCGGGGGCGGCGGCTGCATGTTGATCCTCGGCCTGGTCAACGGCCTGCCGGAGAATGACGGGCTGCGCCGCCATCTGGCCGACCTTCGGCGCGAGACCATCGACCGGATCCGCCGGAGGCTGCAGCGCGGCATCGAGGACGGCGACCTGCCGGCGGGCACCGACATCAACGGCCTCGCCATCTTCTTCGGCACGGTGATGCAGGGGCTGTCGCTGCAGGCCCGCGACGGCGCGTCCCGCGAGGAGCTGCTGGCGGCCGCCATCGCCGCAATGAAGGTTCTGGGCTGAGCAGAAACCTCGCCATCGGGCCCGATTTCCGTCACCTTTCTCGGGTGGATTGCAGGAGGCGAGTCGCGCGGCTGCGGCCGCGACCCCGGGACGTGAGGAACAGACACCGATGATCGAGGCGATGAACCTCGCCATTCTCGTCGCGGCGGGCCTCATTGCGCTCAGCGTCTTCACCAGCCTGATCTCGTTCCGGGTCGGCGCCCCGCTGCTGCTGGTGTTCCTCGCGGTCGGCCTCGGCGCCGGCGAGGACGGCATCGGCAAGATCCATTTCGACGACGCGCCCGCGGCCTATTTCATCGGCAGCGTCGCCCTGGCGCTGATCCTGTTCGACAGCGGCTTCGAGACCCGGCTGCACAGCCTCCGCGCCGCCGCCGCCCCGGCCCTGACCCTGGCCACGGCCGGGGTGCTGATCACCACCGGCATCGTCGCCGTGGCCGCCCGCTACGCCTTCGGCTTCGGCTGGTACGAATCGCTGCTGACCGGCGCCATCGTCAGCTCGACCGACGCCGMCGCCGTGTTCTTCCTGCTGCGGGTTGGCGGCATCACCCTGCGCGACCGCATGCGGTCGACCCTCGAGATCGAATCCGGCAGCAACGACCCGATCGCGGTCTTCCTCACGCTGGCGCTGGTCGAGGCGGTACGCCTGGGCACCGGGGCGGAGGCCCTGACCTGGTCGCTGCTCACCAGCTTCACGCTGGAGGCCGGCATCGGCATCGCCCTCGGCCTGGCCGGGGGCTTTGTGATCGTGCGGGTGATCAACCGGGTCAGCCTGGATCCCGGCCTGTACCCGGTGATCGTGCTGAGCCTGGCCCTCCTGATCTTCGCCGCCACCGGCATGCTGCACGGGTCGGGCTTCATCGCCGTCTACGTCGCCGGCATCGTCGCCGGCAACGCCACGCTGCGCGCCTCGGCCCTGCTGCGCCGGTTCCAGAGCGGCATGACCTGGCTGGCGCAGATCTGCATGTTCCTGACCCTCGGGCTGCTGGCGACGCCGTCGCAATTCCCCGCCGTGGCGCTGCCCGCCTTGGCCGTGGCCCTGACGCTGACCTTCGTGGCCCGGCCGATCGCGGTCTGGCTGTGCCTGCTGCCCTACGGCTTCTCGCGCAACGAGACCACCTTCGTCGCCTGGATCGGGCTGCGCGGCGCGGTGTCGATCCTGCTGGCCATCCTGCCGCTGATCGCGCATCTGCCGGACGGGCGGATGATCTTCAACGGCGTGTTCCTGGTGGTGATCGTCTCGCTGCTGCTGCAAGGCTGGACGATCCGGCCGCTGGCCAAGTGGCTGGGCCTGATCGTGCCGCCGCGGATCGGCCCGGTCGACCGCGTCGAGCTGGAGCTGCCGGGGCGCGCCAACCACGAGCTGGTGGTCTACCGCATTGCGGCGCAGAGCCCGGTGGCGCGCGGCGAGCGCATCCCGCGCTGGGCCCGGCCGGCGCTGATCGTGCGCGACGGCCAGTCGGTCGACATCCACCATGCCGGGCGGCTGCAGAGCGGCGACCAAGTCTACATCTTCACCCCGCCGCAGCAGGTGCGGCTGCTGGACCGGCTGTTCGCCACCCCTGCCCGGCTGGCCCAGGACGATCGCGACTTCTTCGGCGACTTCACCCTGCACGCCGAGGCGCCGCTGGCCGAGGTCGCCGAGAGCTACGGCTTCGCCCTGCCCGAGCCGGGCGAGACCCGGACGGTCGGGACCTTCCTGCAGGACGGCTTCGGCGGCCGGGTCGAGGTCGGCGACCGGCTGCCGGTCGGCGGGGTCGAGCTGATCGTCCGCGCCGTCGACGACGAGAACGAGGTCACCGAGGTCGGGCTGGCGCTGGAGCCCAGCCGCGGCGCCCAGCCGAAGCTGCCGGTGTTCCAGAACCTGTCGGAGATCGCCGCCTGGATCCGCGGCTGGCTGCGCCAGCGCAGCGCCCGGYGGACGACGCCGCCGCCCGTTCCGGCGACAGAACCGGCCGAGGCCGAGACGCGGCCGGAGTAGCGGCGCCGCGCATCAAGGTCCGGCGAGACCCGTCCAGGCGTGAGATTCGCGCTCCCGATACCAGCTTCCGTGTGAGAAAGTCGCAGCCTACGAATCGGATCCGAGTCCCAATCGGAACGAACCGGCTGTGGCCGGAGTGCCGGTGTCCGCCGCATCGGACCCAGGAGGATGGTCACGGCGTTAGCCCAAGGCCGCGCCGATTTCATTGACGAGGGCTGGCCCCGTTCACCGACAGCATTGCAGGAGCATCTGATGGCACTCGGGTACTTCATGGTCCCGCCCGGCTACGCCGGCCCGGTCCCGCCAGGGTACACATTGCTCGTCTACACCAACACCCAGACCACCTACACCGGCGCCGGCGACGACATCGCCATCGGCAGCGACATCGGGGCAAATTTGTCTCCCGAGGGCGGCTACGACATCCTCGACTACTCCGGCTTCGGCCGGGGTATCAGGATCGATGAGTTCGAGGGGACGGTGCGAGATGCTAACGGCATCATCGCCCGGTCCAACTCCACCCCGGGCCGTGGCTTCGAGGAGTTCCGGGGCACGGCCTACGACGACGTGATGATCATGAGGCCCAGCGACGCCATGGCGCTGCACGGCAATGGCGGGAACGACACGCTGGTTGGGGGCGCGAATGCGGAGCTGCTGGACGGCGGCGCCGACATCGACACCGCCAGCTATGCCAATTCCGCGGTGGCGGTGACGGTCGACCTGCGGCTGTCCACGGCCCAGGTCTCGGCCGGCGACGCCAATGGCGACACCCTGACCGGGATCGAGAACCTGACCGGATCGGCCCATGACGATTCGCTGCATGGCGACGGCGGGAACAACGTCCTCGCCGGCGGCGCCGGGGCCGACGCGCTGGTCGGCGGTGCCGGCACCGACACGGCGGACTATTCGGGCTCCGCCGCCGGGGTGACGGTCGACCTGGTGCTCGGCACCGGGCTGGGCGGCGACGCCCAGGGCGACACGCTGACGACGATCGAGAACCTCACGGGCTCGGCCTTCGCCGACCACCTCACCGGCGACGCCGGCGTCAATGCGCTGAGCGGCGGCGCCGGAGACGACACCCTGCACGGTGGCGCCGGGGCCGATACGCTGAACGGCGGCAGCGGCTCCGATTTCGCCAACTACCAGGGTTCGGCCGCGGCGGTGACGGTGAACCTGCTGGCCCACACTGCCGCCGGTGGCGACGCCACGGGCGACACGCTGACCGGCATCGAGAACCTGTACGGGTCGAGCTTCGACGACCATCTGACCGGCGACAACGGCCGCAACATCATCGGCGGCGAGCTGGGCAATGACACGCTCGCCGGCAATGACGGCGATGATTCCCTCTCGGGAGAGGGCGGCAACGACAGCCTCGACGGCGGCGCCGGCGCCGATCGCCTGGTAGGCGGCGTCGGCCTCGACACCATCCATGGCGGGACCGGCGCCGATTCGGTCGACGCCGGAACCGGGAACGACTCGATCTTCGGCGAGGCGGGCAACGATGTCGTCTATGGCGGCGCCGGCATCGACCAGATCGACGGCGGGGATGGCAACGACATCCTCGAAGGGGCGGCCGGGGCCGACACGCTGGCCGGCGGCGCCGGCATCGACACGATCAGCTACGCCAGCTCGGTCGCCGGGGTGACGATCAACCTCGCGACCGGCGCCGCCTCGGGCGGCGATGCCGCGGGCGACACCTTCTCCGGCATCGAGCAGGTGCTGGGCTCGGCCCAGAACGACGTCCTGACTGGCGACTCCAATGCCAACACCCTGTGGGGTCTGGCCGGGAATGACGTGCTCACCGGCGGCGGTGGGGCCGACCTGCTCAAGGGCGGCGCCGGCAGCGACAGCTTCGTCTACGGCAGCATCGCAGCCAGCACCGTGGCCGCGTCGGGCAAGGACACGATCACGGACTTCGCCAGCGGCGACCGGATCGACCTGTCCGGCATCGACGCGGACGGCAACCCGGCCAATGGCGACACCGCCTTCAGCTTCGGCACCGGCGACTACACCCGCCATGCCGGCGAGCTGCGGGTGGTGACGTATGGCCCGGTGCAGGTGGTCTATGTCGACGTCAATGGCGACAAGGGTTCGGACTTCGCCATCAACGTCGTCTCCGACCACCCCCTGACCGCCACGGACTTCCTGCTCTGACCCGTTCCGGCGCCGCGCCGCATCCGCTATCGTCGGCGGTGACATGGGACAGCGGGGACGCGATGCTGACGATCTATTCCGAGGACCACCGGCTGCAGCACGGCAAGGTCGAGCTGACCGGCGGCCATTTCATCCCGGTGGTCGAGAAGCCGGAGCGGGCGGAGACCATCCTGGCCCGGATCAAGGCCGTCGGCCTGGGCGAAATCCGGGCGCCGGGGCGCTTCGGCACCGACCCGATCGCCCGGGTGCATGACCGCGGCTTCATCCGTTTCCTGGAGACCGCCTGGGACGAGTGGACGGCCCAGCATGGCGAGATCGACGCCCTGCCGACGAACTGGGCGGTGCGCAACATGCGCCAGATCGTCCCCAGCTCGATCGACGGCAAGCTCGGCTACTACGCCAGCGACTGCGGCACGCCGATCACCGCCGGCACCTGGCGCGCGGCGCTGAGCTCGGTCGACGTCGCCCTGACCGGGGCAAAGCTGGTGGCGGCCGACGGCAAGCCGGTGTTCTCGCTGTGCCGGCCGCCCGGGCACCACGCCTCGACCGACGTCTATTGCGGCTACTGCTTCTTCAACAACGCCGCGGTGGCGGCGCAGTGGTTCCGCGACAACGGCGCCGCCCGGGTGGCGGTGCTGGACATCGACTATCACCACGGCAACGGCACGCAGGAGATCTTCTACGGCCGCGACGACGTGCTGTTCGTGTCGCTGCACGCCGATCCGAATGTCGAATACCCCTATTACCTCGGCTATGCCGAGGAGCGCGGCGCGGGCGCCGGCGAGGGCTTCAACCTG
The DNA here is from genome assembly GCF_052113205.1 of Inquilinus sp. YAF38. Classification (NCBI taxonomy): domain Bacteria; kingdom Pseudomonadati; phylum Pseudomonadota; class Alphaproteobacteria; order Rhodospirillales; family Rhodospirillaceae; genus Inquilinus; species Inquilinus sp. YAF38. Next base: position 78,244 of record NZ_JBFRCU010000021.1, read on the forward strand.
AACCTGCCGATGCCCTTCGGCACCACCTGGGACCGCTATCGCGAGGCGCTGGACGCCGCCCTGGCGCGGATCCGCGACTATGGCGCGGATGCGGTGGTGCTGTCCTTCGGCGCCGACACCTTCCAGGAAGACCCGATCTCGCAGTTCAAGCTGAACAGCGACGACTTCACCCGCATGGGCGAGATCCTGGGCCGCGGCCTGGGCGTGCCGACCCTGACGGTGATGGAGGGCGGCTACGCCGTCGACGCGCTGGGCGTCAACGTCTCCAACCTGCTGCAGGCGCTGGAGGGGGGCTGACCGTCACGCCTCCGGGTCGCGCTGGGCCGGGATGTCGATGGTGAAGCGGGTGCCGGCAGGCCCGCTGTCGATCTCGATGGCGGCGTCGAGCTGGCGCACCTGGGCCTGCAGCACCACCATGCCGAGGCCGCTGCCATTCGCCGGCATCTTGCCTTCCGGCAGGCCGACGCCGTTGTCGGCGACCTCCAGGCGCCAGCCGTCTTCGCGCGGCTGGAACCGGATCTCGACCCTGCCCTCGCGGCGGTCCGGGAAGGCATATTTCACCGCATTGGTGACCAGCTCGTTGACGATCAGCCCAAGCGGCACGATCCGCGACGGCGGCAGTTCGGCCGGCGCCGCCTCGATCGCGATCGAGATGCCGCCATTCTCGGGCAGCAGCGCCCGCGACAGGTCATCGCACAGACCGGTCAGGTACTCCTTCACCTCGACCTGGTCGACCGCGGCATTGGCGTAGAGCCGGCGGTGGACGATGGCCAGTGCCTGAATCCGGTCGTTCGCCTCGGCCAGGGCATGCTTCGCCTCCGGATTCTGCGCCCGGCGCGCCTGCAGCCCGAACAGGCTGGACAGCAGCTGGAAGCTGTTCATCACCCGGTGGTTGATCTCGCGCAGCAACAGATCCTTCTGCTTCAGGTTCTGCTCGATCCGGTCGGCCATGGCGTCGAACGCCACGGCCAGCCGGCCGAACTCGTCGCGGCCGTGGCGCAGCCGGACGCGGGCGTCGAGCCGGCCGCGCTGCCAGTCGCGCGCGGCGGCCAGCAGCCGGTCGATCGGCCGCAGCAGGAACAGCCGGCCGCCGATGCCGGCGGCGGCGAGCGAGACCAGCAGGCCGGCGACGATCAGGGCGATGCCGCGCTGAGTCGCGGCGTCGATGGTGGCGAAGGCGGCCGCCCGGTCGATGCCGACCAGCACGAACAGGTCCAACTCCTCCGACCGCATCGGCACATAGCCGTAGATCCGCATGGTGCTGTCGATCGCGCCGCTGGTGACCGAGCCGGCCTGCTGCGAGGCCAGGAGGTCGAGGAACTTGTTCGGCAGCTGCTTGCCGACCCAGGGCCCGTCCGGCCCGGGCAGGCGCGACATCACCACCCCGGCGCGGTCGGTGATCATGATCACCGCATTGCGCGATTCGGTGTCGATGGTGATCGCCTTGACCATCTCGTCGACATTCAGCGCCGCCACCACGGCGCCCTGGAAGCTGTCGCCGTCGAAGATCGGATAGGCCACGTGCAGCACCTTCACGCCGACCGCGTCGGTGGTGGCGAAGCCGCCGACGGCGAAGCCGCGAATCTCGCGCGCCCGCTGGAAGAAGCCCTGATGGCCGACCGAGACCGAGATCGCCGCGGTAATGTTGGCGCCGCACAGGAGGTTACCGTCGGCATCGACCACGGCGATGGCGTTCAGGCTCTTCACCTCCGTCCGCAGCTCGTCGACCACCTCGGTGCAGCGGCCGCCCTGGCCTTCGCGGATCGCCGGCACCCGGGCCATCGCGGCCAGCAGCTGGCGGACGCCGTCGACGATGCGGAACTGCGCCCCGGCGGCGACATTGGCCAGCCGGATCGCATCGTCCTGGATCTCGTTGGTGCGGGCGATGCGCAGCGCGTATTCGTTGTAGCCCTGCAGCGCGATGCCCGGCGCGACGGCTAGGGCGACCAGCAGGAACAGGCGCGACAGCAGGTTCATCGCGACGGCAGCCGGCGGGGGGCGTGGATCCTCGGCGTCATGCTTCCTGCCCCGACGTCATCGGCCCCATCCTGCAGCGAGCCCCGTGCGATTCCAACCCCCGACCTGCGCGTCTCGCCGGCATGGCGGGCCGCCGGCGCGTTCTACGACACAGGCCTTGGAAAAGCCATCACCGGGCCGCAAATTGGTCACTGGCGGACACGGGAACAAAGTGTCGCACGGCCCGTTTTTCTGCGGCGAAGTGCCCGGCTGTAACCGGCGCTTGAGATGGAGACGAAGACGATGTTGAAACCCACCATGATCGTGCTCGCGGCCACGCTGGCGCTTGCGGCGTGCGGTCGCGATACGGGCGGCCGGGCCCTGTCGGGCGGCCTGCTCGGCGCCGGTGCCGGCGCCGGCATCTCGGCCCTCACCGGCGGCAATGCCGCCACGGGCGCGCTGATCGGTGGCGCCGTGGGCGCGGTCGGCGGCGCGGCGACGAGCTGCCGGACGATCAATCTAGGCGGCCGCTGCTGAGCTCCGGGCTGACGGACGACACGAGGCGCCGCAGTTACCGGCGCCTCGTTTGAAGCTATTTTGATCGGGGACAGAGTCGCCTCTGTCCCCGTTTGCTTTTGTGGCGCCCCTCATCCGCGCCAATATCGGCCCGCGCAACCAATGGAGCGAGGAACAGACATGGCCACGCGGAACCTGGACCAGGAACTCGACACGCTGCGCGGCGATCTCGGCAAGATCCGCGACGATATCGCGGCGCTGACCCGCACCCTGGGCAACACCGCCGCCGCCGAGGCCAAGGCCGGCGGCGCCCGGCTGAACGAAGCCGCCCACGCCGCCAAGGAACGGGCGCAGCACTTCGCCGACAGCGCGCGCGCCCAGGGCGAGGAAGGGATCGCCGCGCTGGAGCAGCGGATCGAGCAGAACCCCTTCACCAGCGTCCTCGTCGCCTTCGGCGTCGGCCTCGTCATCGGCAAGCTGCTGGACCGCTGAGGCCGGCGTGAAGACCGACCTCGGCGTCGCCCTGCTGGGCGCGCTCGCTGCCCGCCAGCGCCTCCGGCTCGGCCAGGCGCTGCGACGGGCCTGCATCGCCGCCGCGCTGTTTGCGATCGCCCTCGTTCTGGTGGTGATCGCCCTGGTGCTGCTGGCCTGGTCCGGCTTCTACCTGCTGCTGCCGAAGCTCGGGCCGGCCGGCGCCGCGCTGGTGGTCGGGCTGGTCGTGCTCGGCCTTGCCGCAGTCGTCGCCCTGATCGGCGTGCTGGCCGGCCGCAAACCGCGCCGCCGGACCGCCGCCGCCCCGGTCTCAGCCACCGGAGCCGGGTTGGAGGGTATGGTTGCCGGCCTCGGCCTGTCCGCCGCGAAGGTCGCGCCGAAAGTGGCCCTGGCGGCGCTGGTGGCCGGCATCGCGGTCGGAGCCCTGCCGCTGCTGGGGGGCCGCCGCAAGCGGGATTGATGCGGCTGCAGCGTCTTGCCTCATGACCGCCGCTGCGTTTCGTCTATAATCCGCCCCCTGCCTCTGTGGGGGGCCTCGGCCCTTGGGCCGGGCAGGCGGCAGACGGTATCCCAGAACAACAAAGGTCCAGACATGATCAACAGACGGACGGTGCTGACCGCGGGCGCCATGGCGACGGCTTCGCTGCTGCTGGCGGGGTTGACGCAACCGGCTTCGGCCCAGACCGACGGGGCCGCGGCCTTCATCGACGACATGGCCAAGCGGGCGATCGGCATCCTCCAGGCCGGCGGCGCCGCGACGGCGCAGGGCAAGGCCGAGTTCACCCGAATCCTGAACCAGGGCTTCGACCTGCCGACCATCGGCCGCTTCGTGCTGGGTCGCTACTGGAGCAGCGCCACGCCGCAGCAGCAGGCGGAATACATGGACCTGTTCGAGCGGATGATCGTCGAGACGTATTCGCGGCGGTTCCAGAACTACCAGGGCGAGACCCTGGTGGTGAAGGGCACCCGCGCTGTCGGCGGCAGCGACACCCTGGTCGCGACCGAGATCCGGCAGAAGGACGGGCCGCCGATCCAGGTCGACTGGCGGGTGCGCCAGGCCGGCGGCGGCTACAAGGTGGTCGACGTCATCGTCGCCCGGGTCAGCATGAGCGTGACCCAGCGCGACGAGTTCGCCTCGGTGATCGCGCAGAACGGCGGCAATGTCGACGGGCTGCTGCAGGCGATGCGCCAGCGGGCCGGCGGCTGATCCGCCAGAACCCGGGATAGACACGATGGCGGTGGCGGATGTCGGCAGGGACGTCGCGGACTGGCTGGTGGCCGAAGGCCGGCTGCTGGCCGACCCGGTGGCGCTGGTCGACGGCTTCTGCCGCCGCCTGATCGCCGCCGGCCTGCCGCTGCAGCGCGTGCGGATCGGCCAGAGCATCACCCATCCGCTGCTGACCGCCTGGGGCGTGGTGTGGACCACGGCCAGGGGCGGCGAAGCCTTCGTGATCGACCGCAAGGTGCTGGCGACCAGCGCCTTTCTCGGCAGCCCCTACGAGGCGGTGCTGAACAGCCGGCGGCCGCTGCGCCGCCCGCTGACCGGGCTGGGGCCGGACGACCACACCATCTTCCACGAGCTGGCCGCCGCCGGCGGCACCGACTATGTCGCCGTGCCGATCATCTACGGCAACGAGACGGTGCAGGTGGCGAGCTTCGTCACCGACCGGCCCGGCGGCTTCACCGACGACGAGGCGGCGCTGCTGGAGCGGCTGCGCCACCCGCTGGCGGCGGCGATGGAGCCGACCGCCATGCGCCGCTCGGCCGCCAGCCTGTTGCGCACCTATCTCGGCAGCGGCCCGGCCGACCGTGTGGCGGCCGGCGCGATCCGCCGCGGCGACGTCGTCGCGGTCGACGCCGCGATCCTGTTCGTCGATATGCGCGGCTTCACCGCCTTATCCGAGCGCCTGACCGCGGCCGCCGTTCTGGCGGTGCTGGACCGCTATTTCGAGACCCTCGCCCAGGCCATCGTCAACCGCGGCGGCGACGTGCTGAAGTTCCTCGGCGACGGCGTGCTGGYGATCTTCCCGGTCGAGCAGGCCGGCGGCGCCGCGGCCGCCTGCGACGCCGCGGTCGGCGCGGTGCGGGCGATCCGCCAGGGCCTCGCTGCCGGGCCTGATGCGGTGGCCTCCGCCGCGGCATTGCATCTCGGACCGGTGCTGTACGGCAATATCGGCAGCCCCGACCGGCTGGACTTCACCGTGCTGGGGCCGGCGGTCAACCTGACCAGCCGGCTGGAAGGCCTGGCCAAGCAGCTCGACCGGCCGACCGTGTGCTCGGGGCTGTTCCGGCAGGCCTGGGGCGGGGCGGCGGAGCCGCTCGGCGCCCACCCGATCCGCGGCCTCGCCGACCCGCAGCCGGTGTTCGCGATCGCGGCGTGATGGGATGGCCGGTGGCTGTCTTGATCTCCCCCTCCCCTCGCGGGAGGGGGTTGTTGCAGCCCGAACCGATGATGGCTGCCCTGGGCCGGCCGGCTCAGGGAATGAAAACACCATACACGCGCGGACGCGCGCAGACCCCTCCCCCAACCCCCTCCCGCAAGGGGAGGGGGAGTGTGGAAGGCTGCGCAAATCGGTGWCGTAGGTTGGGTTCGCGGCAGCGAACCCAACAGGATCGGGG